>NZ_JACJQU010000007.1 GCF_014696825.1 Anabaena sphaerica FACHB-251
CAATTATTCGAGCAACTTACTTTTGACGAGGTGATATCTATCTCATCTTATAACTTTATTCTCGAAGCTCTTTTCTATGCAGCTTCATATTAACTTGGTATAAGATACTTTCATTTGTGTAGTTAGCATCAAATATTTATTGCACGTACTGTAGAAATTGATTTGTCTAGTAGATTACATCTAATCAAAGTTATCAAGTATGATGAGTAATAAAAGTATTGCAAAATACAGTTTGTTTGTAGTAAACTAAGAACTTAAAGTTAAGTAATTCTGGTGAAATTTCTCCAGACAAATGAGCGAATATCTATTAAAAAAGCCAAAAATATGTATATTCATGATGTAAGTTTATCCTCTCTAGTTGTAGCTGAACCAGGAGAATCATACCAGTCAAAAACGAATCTTTATCGATGGATTGAAGTCCTTGTAGATTTTCCAGGAAGCTCAGACTTATTTACATATAAATTACCAGAACAGTTAGAAATAAAACCAGGGGATATTTTGACAGTTCCCTTTGGGACACAACAGGTAGGAGCGATCGCAATTCGGTTCTTATCTCAACCCCCAGAAAATTTAGCACCAGAGAAAATTAGGGAAGTAGAAGATGTCGTCAGTAGAGGATTTTTTCCTAGCACCTATTGGGAATTACTCAATCGCATAGCGGCCTATTACTATACGCCCCTAATTCAAGTAATTCGGGTAGCTTTACCACCAGGATTATTAGGGCGATCGCAACGTCGGCTGCGTTTGACATCCTTGGGAAAAGATCAGGATGTCTCTAGCAATACTGCCATTTTCATGTCACCAACAGCGCAACAAGTTATCCAACTTTTGCAGAAAACCCCCACAGGTGACTATAGCTATTACTATATTCAACAAAAAGTTAAATCTGCCTATCGGGGAACTCGTGAGTTAATCCGCTTGGGATTAGCAGAAAACTATTTAGAACCACCACGACTAAACCAACCCAAGCTACAAAAAGCAGTCACACTATTAGATAACAATTACCAGGATTTAACACCCCGTCAAAGAGAAATTGTGGAAGTGCTAAGACGACAAGGTGGAGAATCATGGCAAAGTGAATTATTGCAAACTTGCAGTACCAGTACCTCTACTTTAAAAGCCTTAGAACAAAAAGGCTATATAGTAATTGAAGAACGGGAAATATTACGCAGAGAACAAAGTCCCCTTATGGCTGGGGATCAAGCTAAGTCATTAACAGCAGCCCAAACGAACGCCTTAGAAGCAATACAATCATTAAATGGATTTGCCCAAATTTTATTACATGGCGTAACAGGGTCAGGAAAAACCGAAGTTTACCTCCAAGCGATCGCACCCTTACTTAACCAAGGTAAATCAGCCCTTGTCTTAGTCCCAGAAATTGGACTCACACCCCAACTCACAGACAGATTTCGCGCCCGCTTTGGTAACAAAGTTCAGGTTTATCACAGCGCCCTTTCCGATGGTGAACGCTACGACACCTGGCGACAAATGTTCACCGGAGAACCCCAAGTAGTCATAGGCACTCGCAGCGCCATTTTCGCCCCACTACCCCACTTAGGATTAATCATCCTAGACGAAGAACACGACGGCAGCTTTAAACAAGATTCACCCATCCCCACCTACCACGCCCGCACCGTCGCCCAGTGGCGTGCAGAATTAGAAAATTGTCCCCTCATTTTAGGTTCCGCCACCCCCTCCTTAGAAAGTTGGGTGAGTGTGAAAGAGCAGGGGAGCAGGGGAGCAGAGGAGCAGGGGAGCAGGGGAGCAGAGGAGCAGGGGAGTAGGGGAGCAGAGGAGCAGAGGAGTAGGGGAGCAGAGGAGCAGAGGAGTAGGGGAGCAGAGGAGCAGAGGAGTAGGGGAGCAGAGGAGCAGAGGAGCAGGGGAGCAGGGGAGCAGGGGAGCAGAGGAGTAGGGGAGAATAACTTTATATCTAGTCCCCAGTCCCCAGTCCCCAGTCCCCAATATCTATCTCTTCCTGAACGCATCAACTCTCGTCCCTTACCACCGATAGAAATAATTGATATGCGGCGAGAGTTACAAGCGGGAAATCGTTCTATATTTAGTAAATCCCTGCAAGAAGCCCTAGAAGAGTTAAAAGAAAGAAAACAACAGGGAATTTTATTTATTCATCGTCGGGGACATAGCACCTTTGTCTCTTGTCGCAGTTGTGGTTATGTGCTGGAATGTCCAAATTGTGATGTGTCCTTGGCTTATCATCATGTAGAAGAAGGAGCGCCCCAATTATTAAGATGTCATTATTGTAATTATGGGCGATCGCATCCTCCCCACTGTCCCGAATGTAGTTCTCCCTACCTGAAATTCTTCGGTAGTGGAACCCAAAGAGTAGCCCAGGAACTAAACCGCCAATTTCCCCACCTGAAATTAATTCGCTTTGATAGCGACACCACCCGCAACAAAGGCGCACACCGTAACTTACTCAGCCAGTTTGCCAACGGTGAAGCAGATTTATTAGTCGGTACACAAATGCTCACCAAAGGTTTAGACTTACCCCAAGTTACCCTTGTCGGTGTAGTTGCAGCTGATGGGTTACTGCACTTATCAGACTATCGCGCCAATGAACGTACATTTCAAACCTTAACCCAAGTTGCAGGAAGGGCAGGAAGAGGCGAAGATCCGGGCAGGGTAATTATCCAAACCTACACCCCAGAACATCCAGTTATTGAAGCCGTTAAAACTCATGACTATCAATCTTTCTGTGATGCAGAATTAGAACAACGCCAAGCACTTAATTATCCCCCTTATGGCAGATTAATATTATTGCGTTTCAGTAGCCTTGATCCCATCCAAGTCCAAAACACAGCCCAAATCATTGCTACAACTTTCAGCGATCAAGAAGGATTTGAGATATTGGGACCAGCACCAGCTAGTATTTTACGAGTAGCTAATCGTTATCGCTGGCAAATATTGCTAAAATTTGCTCCTGACGCACTACCAAATTTACCAGATTGGAGAGAAATCAGGGCGCTTTGTCCTACTTCCGTCAGCTTAACAATTGACGTAGATCCAATTAATATCATGTAATCAAAACAGATGATCTCGTTCCCAGTCTCTGACTGGGAATGCCATTAAGAGGCTCTGCCTTTGCTTCAATTGCGGTTATAAGTAAATAGGTCTTTCCCAAAACTTTCTTTCCACCTATATTTGAGGCCGTATTTGCAGACGATATTTCCTACAGAGAAATTTTGCATAAATAGGATGTTTTAAAAGTTTTGAATGTATAAATAAACCCCTCTCCAAACCTCTCCCCGCGTCGGGGAGAGGCTTTGAAACCCCCATTCCCTCTTAGGGAAGGGGGGTTAGGTTGCTGAAGATTATTGGTTTCATCTAATACTTTTCAAACAACCTCTAATACCAAGGTTGGATATCCAAAGTCAAAAAGACTAATGATCAGTTTTTCTCCAGTGCAGAAAATATCTAAATTAGGGTTTCCTGATAGCGTAGCGTGGCATCAGCCATAAAAGTTTTTTGGATAAAGATTTTTGATACATGATAAATTATAGAATGTCCGGCACATCACCCTGAATATGTCATTGCAAGTGAAACTACGCAATCTAAAGGTTTTTAGGATTGCTTCCCTACGGTCGCAATGACGGTTATTTGAACAGACATGATATTATTAATGGTATGTATAAATAAAATTAATGTAATAATCAAGATTTTTTCCCAAACTCAAAAATATAGAATATAATCATCTGCTAACCTCAGTCCTTTTAGTATCAAATTTATCGTATGGTGATAACTTATACAAATAAACAGTATTAGTGTAATAAAAATATCATCTTTTTTATATTCTTGCCAGAGTAAAATTGAAATATTCTTAATACTAAATTCAGTAAACATCCAGAAACCAGTAAAACAATATTGATAAATTGAGATGAAATGAAATATCATCCAATCCCTAGCAATCAAACTTACTTACCAGTAAGTTAGGTATTATTTTTTAGCATTGAGCGGTTATAAATTCAGTTTAATTGAGTAATAAATACATGGGACAAGGTTTTTTACAAATTGCGTTAACGCTGTGTATTGTCATAGCTATCACTCCCAGATTAGGAAAATACATAGCCCGCGTCTTTTTGGGAGAAAGCACAATGCTTGATCCCATCATGAACCCCATAGAGAAAATTATCTATATAGTAGGGGGTGTCAGTAAAAAAGAGGAGATGACAGCTTGGCAGTATATCCGGGCAGTAATATGCAGTAACCTAATTATGGGTATTTCTGTGTATACACTAATCTCTTTGCAGAGACTTCTACCGTGGAATCCCCAAGGATTTAGTACGCCCACGTGGGATATATTACTACACACTACAATTTCTTTTTTGACTAACACCGACCAACAACACTACACTGGGGAAACTACCTTAAGCTATTTTAGCCAAACAGCCGCTTTAGGCTTTTTAATGTTTACTTCAGCAGCAACCGGTTTAGCAGTAGGAATTGCATTTATTCGGGGTTTGACAGGTAGAAAGTTAGGGAATTTTTACGTCGATATTACCTGTGCCATCACACGCATATTGTTGCCCCTGTCTATGATCGGTGCGATCGCTCTCATTGCTTTAGGTGTACCGCAAACATTAGAAGATACTTTAGTTGTCCAAACCTTAGAAGGAGGAACTCAGTATATACCTAGAGGTCTAGTTGCTTCCTTTGAAATCATTAAAATGCTAGGCCAAAACGGTGGTGGCTTTTTTGGTGCTAACTCTGCCCATCCCTTTGAAAATCCCAATGGCGCTTCTAATTTACTAGAAATCATCGCCATGATTGCTATTCCCTCATCTTTAATATACAGCTACGGTGTATTTGCCAATAATCTGAAACAAACTTGGTTACTGTTTTGGATGGTGTTTATTATTTTTGTGATTTTGATATGGGTGAGTGCCGTTGGTGAACTACAAGGAAATCCCATCATTAACCAAGCCCTGTCTACAGAACTACCGAATTTAGAAGGTAAAGAAGTAAGATTTGGCTGGGCTGAAACAGCATTATGGGCAGTTACAACCACCGCTACCATGTGCGGTGCAGTGAACGGAATGCTCGATTCATTCATGCCCCAGGGTATATTTTCCACCTTATTTAACTTATTTTTGCAAATTATTTGGGGAGGACAGGGAACAGGAACAGCTTACTTATTTATTTATCTGATCCTCACCGTGTTCATAACTGGGTTAATGGTAGGACGCACCCCCGAATTTTTGGGACGCAAAATTGAAAAAAGGGAAATATTTCTGGCTAGTGTTGTGCTACTGATTCACCCGATTCTGATTTTAGTGCCTAGTGCGATCGCCCTAGCTTATCCCATCTCCCTATCAGGAATTAGTAACCCCGGTTTTCATGGCATTTCCCAAGTAGTTTATGAATATGCTTCAGCCGCAGCTAACAATGGTTCTGGCTTAGAGGGGTTAAAAGACAATAGTTTATGGTGGAACTTGAGTAGCAGTTTCAGTATTTTAGCAGGGCGTTATATTCCCATTATCGCTATCCTTCTATTAGCTGATAGTATGTCCCGCAAACCCAAAATCCCCGCAACCCGTGGTACTCTCAAAACCGATTCCCTACTATTTACCACCGTCACCGCTGGCGTAACCATCATTTTAGCAGTCCTCACCTTCTTCCCTGTTTTAGCTTTAGGCCCCATCGCCGAAGGTTTTAAACTAGCCTCTGGAAGTTAGGACTCAGGAGGCAGAAGGCAGGAGGCAGAAAGAACCCAATACCCAATCCCCAATACCCAATCCCCGTTTATGAATTCTGCTGCAACTACCCCAAGACCTAAATCTTCTCGTTCGCGTCCTAGCGATCGCCGTCTCAAACGCAAAAAAGCACGAATCAGTACCAAAGGACTCTACACCAGAGTAATTAGAGATACCTTTTTCAAGCTACATCCCCAGTATGCAATTAAAAATCCCATCATGTTTGTGGTCTGGTTGGCAACAATCATCACCCTAGCCGCCACAATTTATCCCCCCATATTTGGACCAGTCAACCAGAAAAACCCCCAACTGTTCAACGGCTTGTTAACAGTGATTTTATTTTCCACTGTTCTTTTTGCCAATTTCGCCGAAGCCTTAGCACAAGGAAGAGGTAAAGCCCAAGCCGATGCTTTGCGGTCTACCAGATCAGCAACCATCGCCAAAAAAATTGTCGTTGATGGCACAATCACAGAAATTTCTTCCACCAGTCTTAAAAAAGGTGATACTGTCTACGTCGTTGCAGGCGATATCATCCCCGCAGATGGGGAAGTGATTTTGGGTGTAGCTTCTGTAGACGAGTCACCAATCACCGGCGAATCAGCCCCAGTTCTCAAAGAAGCAGGTTCAGACGTTGCCAGTTCTGTTACTGGTGGTACGCGCATCATCTCCGATGAATTAATCATCCGCATCACAGCTGACCCCGGTAAAGGATTTATTGACCGGATGATTGACTTAGTAGAAGGGGCAGAACGCACTAAAACACCTAATGAAATTGCCTTAACAATTTTGCTCTCAGTGCTTACCCTGTCCTTTTTGTTTGTGGTAGCAACCTTGCCCGCCTTTGCCTATTATGTCAACAGTCCCGTTAGCGTCACCGTATTAGTTGCCCTCTTGGTAGCACTCATCCCCACCACTATTGGCAGTTTACTCAGTGCTATTGGCATTGCAGGTATGGATAGAGTCGCCCAATTTAACATCATTGCCACCTCTGGACGGGCAGTGGAAGCCTGTGGAGATATCAATACTTTAGTTTTAGATAAGACAGGTACAATCACTCTTGGCAACCGGTTGGCAGAAGCTTTTATCCCCATCAACGGTCACTCAATGGTGGAAATCGCTAACGCTGCTTTGGCAGCCAGTATATTTGACGATACTCCAGAGGGTAAATCTATTGTCCGATTGGCAGAAAAATTTGGCGCAAAATTTGATATAGACCGAAAACAAGCCCAAGGAGTAGAATTTTCTGCCAAAACCCGCATGAGTGGTACTAACTTTCCTGGTGGACATGAGGCGCGAAAAGGCGCAGTGGGAGCAATTAAAGGCTTTGTTCGTTCCCGCAATGGACGCGAAACCCCAGAACTAGATACTGCTTACGAAGAAGTGTCCCACCAAGGAGGTACACCCCTAGCTGTCTGCCTCGATAACGAAATCTACGGTGTTATTTATCTTAAAGATATTGTCAAACCCGGTATCCGAGAACGTTTTGACCAACTACGGCGCATGGGAGTGCGTACCGTGATGCTAACTGGGGACAACCGCATTACGGCTTCTGTAATTGCCAAAGAAGCAGGAGTAGACGAATTTATCGCCGAAGCTACACCAGAAGATAAAATCACTGTCATCCAAAGGGAACAAGCAGAAGGTAAATTGGTGGCGATGACAGGAGATGGGACTAATGATGCTCCCGCTTTAGCAAAGGCTAATGTTGGTGTAGCGATGAATACAGGGACTCAAGCCGCTAAAGAAGCTGCTAATATGGTCGATTTGGACTCTGATCCCACAAAACTCATTGATATCGTCAGTATTGGTAAACAATTGTTGATTACTCGTGGGGCATTGACGACATTTTCCATTGCTAATGATATTGCTAAATATTTTGCCATTATCCCTGTAATTTTTGCGGCTGCTAATTTAGAAAGCTTGAATATTATGAAGTTAACCAGTGTTAATTCGGCGGTATTGTCGGCACTGATTTACAATGCTTTGATTATTCCGGCTCTAATTCCTTTAGCCTTGAAGGGTGTAAAATTTCGACCTTTGACTGCTAATCAACTTCTACAACGCAATATTTTTCTTTATGGGTTAGGTGGGGTGATTGCTCCATTTATTGCCATTAAATTCATAGATATGCTAATTACAGTTGCAGGTTTAGCTTAATCACAGGGGACTGGGAACTGGGGACTAGGGACTGGGTAAGAAAATTTTAGATTTTAGATTTTAGATTTTAGATTGGAGTTGGTTAAATACAATCCAAAATACAAAATCCAAAATCGAATCAACAATCAACAATCAACAATCAACAATTACCACAATTCAATTATGGTATTAATTCGAGAAACTATCCGAGCCATGCGGATCATTTTATTACTTTGGTTGTTAACAGCAATTATTTATCCTTTGGCAATATTATGGTTTGGTCAGTTTGCCTTCCCTTCTTCAGCCAACGGCAGCATAGTTTTAAATATAGATGCTCAACCAATTGGTTCGGCTTTGATTGGTCAAGTTTTTACATCAGATAAATATTTTCATGGTCGTCCTAGTGCTGTGAAATATAGCCAAGGTAGAAAAGCCAAGCCCACGGGTATATCTGGGGGAAGCAATCTTGCTGCTAGTAATCCAGAGCTAACTAATAGAATTATTGAGGAAGCAACTCAATTTCAAGATGAGAATATACAACCTGCGGCTGATTTAATTTACACTTCTGGTTCTGGTTTAGATCCCCATATCTCTTTGAAAGCAACAAGACAGCAGTTAGCAAGAGTCGCACAGTCAAGGGGCATCAAAGAAGATGAAATTATCCCTTTGATTAACAAGTATACTGATGGTAGATTTTTAGGTATTTTCGGTGAATCGGGAGTTAATGTTTTACGCTTAAACTATGCTCTTGACCTGCAAGAACTAAATCGTCAGCAAAATCAATAATTGGTCATTAGTCATTGGTTAGTGGTCATTGGTCATTAGTTTGTATGATTCCCAGCAGTGAAATACAGTTAACACCTGCCAATTATCCCTTGTATTCGGGAAGAAGGGGAAAACACAAAATATTTATTGGTATGGCTCCCGGTGTAGGCAAAACCTACAGAATGTTAGAAGAAGGACACGGACTCAAACAGGAAGGAATTGATGTTGTTATAGGACTTTTGGAAACTCACGAACGTAAGGAAACGGCTGAAAAAGCTGCGGGACTGGAGATTATACCCCCACACTTATTGCCTCGTGGTGATTTGATGCTGCCGGAAATGGATACGCAGGCAATTATTCACCGTTCTCCTGAATTGGTATTAGTTGATGAACTTGCTCATACCAATGTTCGGGGTTCCCTACGGGAAAAACGTTATGAAGATGTAGAAGTAATTTTGGCAGCAGGTCTTGATGTCTACTCGACTATGAATGTTCAACACCTGGAAAGTCTTAATAATATAGTAGCTAGAATTACAGGTGTAGTTGTGCGTGAGCGTGTCCCGGACAGGATTCTGGAAGTAGCCGATGATGTGGTAGTTGTAGATGTGACACCAGAAATTCTGGAAAAAAGGTTACTGGAAGGGAAAATATATACACATGAAAAAATTCCACAAGCTCTAGATAACTTTTTCCAAAGACGTAACTTGATTGCTTTGCGGGAATTGGCTTTGCGAGAAGTGGCAGATAATGTGGAAGAAGATGCTATTGCTTCTACATCTAAAGGTCAAATTTGTAGTGTTCAGGAACGGGTTTTAGTTTGTGTATCTACTTACCCTAATTCAGTACAACTGTTACGTCGGGGTGCTAGGTTAGCTGGTTATATGAATGCTCCGTTTTATGTTTTGTTTGTTGCCAATCCTGATCGGTTTCTTACCAAGGAAGAAAGCCTACACGTTGATATTTGTGAGCAGTTATGTAAAGAATTTGCAGGAAATTTTGTGCGGGCAACCAGCAGTAACATTGCTCAGACAATTTCAGAAGTAGCAGAAAAATATCGCATCACTCAGATAGTCATCGGTGAAAGTCAGCGTTCTCGTTGGGAAATTCTCCTCAAAGTTTCTTTAACTCAAAAATTGATGCGTTTGCTCAAAAATATTGATTTGCATATTATTCCCACTGGGAAAAGTTGATTGTCTAATAACGTAAGTTGCCAGTTAAGAATATGAATCATGATTTTACCAAAAAACTGGGTTTAAAGCCCCGTCCGGAGACGGCTTTTGTTTAATTTCCGGATCAACTCTCGAAGTGCATAGTTTTGAGTACGGTTTGCTTCTGAACAATACTCCACAAGTATCTCGTATTCTTCCTCCGAGCAAAGTAAAAGGGTCAAGTAATCGTGAACGAGCTAGAAAGAACTTAGTTCTTAAACATGAAGATGTTTGTAACCGCAGACGTGATTGGTTTTGGAAACTAGCTCATAAGTTAACAGATAAGTTTGATGTTTTATGCTTTGAAACCTTAAACCTCAAGGGTATGCAACGTCTTTGGGGGAGAAAAATATCAGACTTAGCTTTTGGAGAATTTCTACAAATACTAGAATGGGTAGCTAGAAAGAAAAATAAACAACTTGTTTATATAGATAAATGGTATCCATCTAGTAAAACTTGTTCTCATTGCGGGCATATTTTAGAAAAACTGGATTTATCTGTTAGAAAATGGCGTTGTCCATCTTGTAATTCCGTAAATGGAAGAGATGAAAACGCCACTATAAATATTCAAATGGTTGGGGTATCAACCATTGGGTTAGGTGATGTTAGACTGGCTACGCCAGCAATTGCTGTTTGACCCCAGAATCCCCACGCCTTTAGGCTGGGGAGTATGTCAAAACTATTCTGACTCCTGTATTCTTTGTCAAAGTGGCAACTTCTGGTTTTGAACAAGGTAACATTTGAGTTAAACTACCTTTTGCAATCACACCAGAATCTCTGTAAATGCACCCGACTCGCGTTATAGGTTTAATGAGTGGCACATCTGTGGATGGTATAGATGCTGCCTTAGTAGAGATTGTCGGTACAGATTTGGATCTCAAAGTTGAATTACTCGCAGGGGAAACCTATCCTTACCCTGCTGAACTAAGAGAAAGAATATTGGCTATTTGTGCCGATGCGGCGATCTCAATGGCAGAATTAGCAGAAATCGATGATGCGATCGCTCTCGTTTTTGCCCAAGCTGCCCAAAATATTCAAGTTGGTCATCCACCTGCTACTTTAATCGGTTCCCACGGTCAAACAGTTTACCATCGACCACCCCATTTTTCTGGGCAAGTGGGAAGGTGGGGTGGTGGGGAAAATCAGCCATCTCTTGGTTACAGTTTGCAACTTGGTCGGGGGGCTGTTATTGCTCGCCTTACAGGTATTACTACTATCAGTAATTTCCGTGTGGCTGATATTGCTATTGGTGGTCATGGTGCGCCTTTAGTTCCTAGAGTCGATGCTTATTTACTCAGTCATCCGCAGGAGGGGCGTTGTATTCAAAATATTGGTGGTATTAGTAATGTAGCTTATCTACCTCCACGCCGTGATCACTGGCTTGCTCAAATTCGCGGTTGGGATACAGGTCCGGGAAATAGTCTATTGGATTTGGCGGTGCAGCATTTTAGCAATGGTGCTAAAAGTTACGATGAAAATGGCAGTTGGGCAGCTAGTGGTACTCCCTGCTATCCATTAGTAGAACAATGGCTAAGTCAAGATTACTTTCATTTACCACCCCCTAAATCTACAGGGCGTGAGTTATTTGGTGTAACTTATCTACACCAGTGCTTACAAGATTCCCAAGCCTACCAACTCAGCCCCGCAGATGTGCTGGCAACACTTACAGAACTGACAGCGGCTTCGATTGTTTATAGTTACCGTAATTTTTTACCGCGAATGCCAGAACGGGTATTATTATGTGGGGGCGGTAGTCAGAATCTTTACTTAAAACATCGATTAGAGTTATTGTTGGGGAAAGTAGCAGTTTTAACTACAGATGAAGTCGGCTTAAGTGCAGCGTTTAAAGAAGCGATCGCTTTCGCTGTTTTAGCTTACTGGAAACAGTTAGGTATTCCTGGTAATTTACCTGCTGCGACTGGAGCAGATCAAGAAGTGGTTTTAGGAGAGGTGCATCAGGTGACTGGTGATTGGTGAGGGAAAGACAAATACTTAACTTAGATCTTATGCAGGTAAATGAAGTACAAACAGGAGAGTGGAAAAGCTATGTACCAATAGGGTTTTACTGCTGTAGAGACGTTATAGGGTAACGTCTCTATTGATTGCTGTTGTAAATACTGAACTCCTAATCATTATTGCTTGTTGAAAAAATCAAAGGAATTTATAAGGTGGCTCACAGTTTTTTGTTGGAACCAGGACGCTGGATCATGCAAGGAAGTTGGCTGGAACGGAATAGTATGCCTGTCAGCTTTAAGGGCATGACTTTGGTTGTTTGGGATCGTGATGACTGGTTTTCTATGGCAACAAAGTTGGTATTTCCAGGTAGTGATCGCTCAGAAATATCTTGCCAATACAAAGGAAGACTCCATGATGGTGATCGCCAATATACTTTTTTACTCCAGCACAATATATTGGGACAGATTGAAGGTGAAGGTTGGATTTGTCCCGATACCATCGTACAACGTTATTGGGTACTGGGCGATCGCGAACGTCGCAGCGGTTTTGAAACTCTACACCAGGTTTCAGAGGATAGTTACTACCTTGCAAGCGGTATCTTAGCAGGTCATTTTCTAACCAGTACAATGGAAGCCAGTCTAGAACGTCAACCCCAATAAGCATATTCATCGTCAACCTGTGATGGCAGTAGCCTATTTCATCCACGATTTTTGAACATTGGAGTCGAATTTTTTATGTCAGACCCCAACACTGGTCGCTTACTTAGCAACCGTTACCAGCTTCAAGAGTTAATTGGTACTGGAGCAATGGGACGGGTGTATCGTGCTAAGGATATTTTGTTGGGAGGTGTGCCGGTTGCAATCAAGTTTCTTGCTTTATCCATCGAAAACGAAAAAATGCGTTTGCAAGAGCGTTTTGAGCGAGAAGCAAAAACCTGTGCCTTACTAGGTCAAAAAAATATTCATATTGTCCGCGTAATGGACTATGGCGTAGATGAAAATAACACCCCATACTACGTTATGGAATACTTGCAAGGACAAAGCTTAAGCACTGTCATCCGCACCCAAACTCTTTCTTTACCTAGATTCCTGAGCATGGCACGGCAAATCTGCCTGGGTTTACAATCTGCTCACAATGGTATCCCCGTAGATGGAGTTATCTGCCCCATTATTCATCGTGATATTAAGCCGAGCAATATGCTGGTGATTCAAGACCCCAGTTTTGGAGAATTAGTCAAGGTCTTAGACTTTGGGATTGCCAAGTTAATCATGTCGGATAGTGATCAGACGAAATTTTATTTGGGTACTCTTGCTTATTCTTCTCCCGAACAAATTGAAGGCAAAGAATTAGATAATCGCTCTGATATTTATAGTTTGGGTGTGATGATGTTTGAAATGCTCACAGCTAAGATGCCACTAGTCGCATCAACCCATTCTTTTGGAGCCTGGTATCAAACCCATAAATTTCAAAAACCCATGTCTTTTGCTGAGGCTAATCCTAAATTAGGAATACCAAAGCAAGTGCAAGATTTGATAATGAGTTGTTTGGAAAAAAAACCAAAAGATCGCCCCCAAACTGTCAAGGAAATTCTCAGTGTCTTAGTAGCCGCAGAACAGCAAGACAAAATCAGTCAATCAAATAGTCAAAATATTCCTGCAACCACGCAGAACTTAAAAACTCAACCGCAGCCTGAAAAAAAGACGAAAATTGAACGACCGATATCTACAATATCGGAAAAAAAACTCAAAACTGAACTGCGCTTATCCTCAATCAATGATGATGTTACTCGGCAGCTTTCTTGGCCACCAAATAAACCAATTGCTGATATTGTTTTTCCTCAACCCATTGATAATAATGGCGAATTTTCTCTAGCCTTGTGGGTGATGCTACCTCAGCAGGAAATTCAAAAGCGTTTAGTTTGTACTCGATACAATCAATTCCTTTTTATTTCTCTTCCCCATCCCATGGTGTTATGGATTACAGTCATCTACAACCGCGAACACGGAGCTAAATGGTTGCCTTACTACCTTGATCTCAAAACCAATTTTGGTCAGGAAATCATTCGCTTGCTGCATTATACAGGTTGTTATCGCTTGTTGTTTTTTGCACGAGAAACACCCAGCCGCTGTAACCATGTTCTAGTTTCCAGTATTGCTCCAATTCAACGTGAACGACTGCAAGAGTGGCTAGAAATCAGCAAGGTATCTACATCATCTACGGATGCCCAAACTAGTAAAACTTTGCTGAAACAGGAGTATGAAAAGATTAAACGGCAAATTTTAGCCAAACTGGAAACAATTGATACTGATTCATCTTTTGACATATCTGGTTAAAGTTCAATCAACTATATTACAAGTAGTATATGTGTTGTAAGAGTGTGGTATTCAAAAAAAGTAAAGTTTTGTAAATAAAATATCTTGATTAATCTAAATTAGAGTTATATAAAATGTAAAGCTTAATCACACTGGATATTTTATCTGGTACGATTAGAGTGCAAATAATCCTGCACTCTTCACATCACAACTCAGTAGGTTGCGCCGTCAAAGCTCGGCACACAAGAAAAGCTTGTCATGATTTCATGAGTGGATCTTATGTAAAGACTAGATTAGTTTGGGCTATATGTAAGTAATATCATGCTCTAGAAACTTGGTCAGCCTATTATTAGACTGGGATATGATTGATTGAGTTAACTTTGTGGAATCGGGTGGGTATTAGTGATCGAAGTTGACGCCCCAGCATCCCCAGCTTTTTTCCTCTATTGGAACCAAGCAAGAGAAGGAGGTCGCCCACTGCGACAAAAGCAACCTTACTCTATGCCATAGTGGAACCTGAATCTAATCCCCACTGATGCTTGAGAAGCTCTTTATAAGTTGCTTCCCGCATAACCATTTGCTCATATAGCTTCACTAAAAAGTCTTGGGCTTGTTCATGGCTCATATCCTTGACTTGTGTGGCAAATGAACGGATGTTAAATTGCTGTTCCAAGGAAAGCTCAATTGGTTGATTCATAGTTAAAACCTAAAAAACAACGCGTAAAAGTGAGATCGGTGACAGAAAAGCCAAGGAGGTAATACTTGGGATTATATCTGTCATGAACATTTGTATGTTCCTCCGTATTAAGAAAGATAACAATTGTTTGACAGATTGCCCAGTGCCTTCTGGTTAATTTTTCTGCTTCTGTATCTTGCATTTAAACCTACTGGTATACGACCCCGGTTTACCAAGGTATATTTTGGGTAAATAGACTTATGGAAAAATGAAGGTGTTTTACAGTAGATCCTGTTTGGGCTTTATTTCTATCCTTGCAGTTGGGACTGGCAAGGATGAGCGGTACAAAATATCAGTTTCCTAGATTATGAAAATTGAGCCTCATCAGGTGAATTGAGAGGCTTAAAGATATTTTTAGCAATTTGCGAACAGGAAAAATGCTCAAATTGAACAAAATGCTGAGTATATTTACCTGAAACAGCAAAAAGTCTCACACCTAACCGATAGGGAAGTGTTGAGATGAATTGCGAGTGAGTTGAGTTGCGTAGTTTGATTGTATTTGAGCGTAGCGAAAACAGAGAACACTACAGCGACGTAAAGAACTTTTGCCTCTTGCCTTTTGCCTATTCCCTGTTCCCTGACTAATGACCAAATTAAGATTAAGAATTTTCTTCCACAGCGACCAGGACGACTGTGATGTTGTCGTGTCCACCTTGCTCTTTTGCGGCTTCAATTAGAGAGAAGGCTGCTTTATCCAGGACAGAAAAATCTTCGAGGCAGCTTTTAATCTTTTGCTCAACGAGTTCTTCGGTCAGTCCATCGCTACATAAAAGCAAGCGATCGCCAGATTTTATATCTAGTGGTTGTACATCAACATGATGCAAGTCTTCACGTCCCAAACAGCGTGATAAAACATGACGATAGGGATGTAACCTGGCTTCCTGGGCTGAGAGATCGCCTATTTTGATGGCTCTGGCTATCCAAGTATGATCTTCTGTAATTTGCTCGAGTTGGGATTCTCTCAACCGGTATAGTCGTGAATCTCCGACATGAGCGCACAAAGGTGGTTCTGGAGAACGGAAAACCACGGCTACAACCGTTGTCCCCATATCAGCACGTTGGGGATGATTTTGCTGATCCTGCAAAATGGCTTTATTAGCTGCCCATAAAGCTTGTTCTAATAATTCTGGTGCGGGTTGGGAAGATTGCCAATTTGCCGATAAATAAGCCTTAATTTCTTGGGTAGCAATGCGACTTGCTTCCTCTCCTCCTGCATGACCACCCATACCGTCAGCAACTATAAAAAATCGCCCTTCAGGGTCTATATAGTAAGCATCTTGATTATTAGAACGAATAAGTCCCGGATCAGTAGAACCCGTGAAGTTAAGTTTCATAAATTTTGTTGGCAATAATTAATACTTATGATCATAACGGTCAAGGCGTGAAATTAGCCGGAGAAGTATGAATGAGACTCCGGCAGCAATTAAACCAGCTATTGCGGCTAACCATACATAATGATTAACCAGGAGAATGGTAGCTGAAACAGTAAAAGCACTGATTATCAAAGCATAACTCATTCCCATCTGAATATTACTCTGTCGTCTTAACAGCCGTTCTGTTTCTACAGAACGAACCCGTAGACGAATATCACCGCGCTCTAACTTATCTAGAGTATCTTCTAATCGACGTGGTAAACCTAAAGCAGTGCTACTTACTTGTACTGCTTGACGACTTAATTCATTCAAGAAGCTATTCCCCTCTGGACCACTACTATTAGTCATAAGTTCCATTGCATAAGGCTGGGCAACTTCCATAAAATTAAATTCTGGATCTAAGCCCTTACCTACCCCCTCCAGGGTAGAAAAAGCCCGCATCACAAAAGTGAAAGTTGCGGGAAATCTAAATGGTTGATTGTAAGCTATTTCATACAGGTCTTCACTGATAGCGGCAACTGATTGGTTTTCAAAGGGTTTATCCATGAAATTGTCCAGCATATACTGGACGGAACGCCGCACAGGTCCCATGTCATCTACGGGAGCGATCGCTCCCAAATCGATCAGAGACTGAACCACGCGATCGCCATCTTTTTGGGCGATACCAAACAGAGTTGCCATCAAACCTTCTCGGACATTGGATTTAATCGTTCCCATCATCCCGAAATCGTAGAAAATCAAAGCACCATCGGGGCTAACGGCTAGATTACCAGGGTGGGGGTCAGCGTGGAAGAAACCATTATTTAATAACTGGTGTAAGTAAGCTTGAGCGCCGTAACGAGCGATCGCTTTTCGATCCACACCTGCCGCCTCTAGAGCCTCATACTGACTAACTTTAATCCCCGGTACATATTCCAAACTAATTACCCTAGAGGTAGTATAACGCCAGTAAACCCTGGGTACTTTCACCCAGTCGTAAGCGCGGAAATTGCGGCGAAAAGTATCAGCATTGCGCCCTTCACCCAAGTAATCAATTTCTTCCCAAAGAATGCGACAACATTCTTCATAAATGCCCATCCAATCTCTTCCCTTTCCCCACCGGGGATGGTTTTGAAAGTAACGAGCAATACCCTTGAGAATTTGTAAATCTATTTCAAATAGCTTCTTGAGTCCCGGACGTTGCACCTTGACAACTACTGATTCTCCAGAATGTAAAACAGCTTTGTGTACTTGTCCCAAACTAGCAGCAGCAAGGGGAACAGGTTCAAAACTGTGGAATAGTTCAGGAATTTTTTTACCTAATTCTTGCTCAATAATCGTTTCTACTTGCTCATAGCTAAATGCTGGCACTCTATCTTGTAACTTAGATAGTTCCTCTACATATTCACTAGGAAATATATCCGCACGGGTAGAAAACAACTGCCCAACTTTAATAAAAGTCGGTCCCAAATCTAAAAAGGTATTTCTAATCCAGATTGCTTGAGCTTTACGTCTAGCAGCTTGTTTGGCTTCTGTTACACCACCAGGGTAACTCCAAGCTTTATTATACCGCCAAAGTTTGAACATTAAGGTCAAAACAAAAGACCAAATATCCACATAGCGGCGTTTGCTAGAGTATTTTTCCCGATTCCAACGGTAAGCCTTATCTGAATAACCTTGTTCCATATTTTTTTTGTACCGTTGGGTATTCACCGAATCACCAGTAAAAACAGACACTCTGTTTCCTAAATGTTTTTGATTAAAGAGGATTGGGGACTGGGGACTGGGGACTAGGGACTAGGGACTGGGAAGAAATGAATTCAAAATTCAAAAACGCTTGTCTCTTGTTTCTTGTCTCTTGTCTCTTGCCTGTTCACTGTCACCTGTCACCTGTCACCTCTATTTTGACGTACTGCGATATTTTTGGAGTTCAGTTCGCAATAAGGCTATTTCAGCCCGTAATTCATCTATTTCCGCCTGTAAGTCTGTTGAACCTGAGCCAGATGCACTACTACCTGTAGTGGTGCCAGTTTCGGCGGATTCAGCTGCCCGATTAGCTCGTGCTATCACTTCTTCTGTAAACTGGTGTAGCTGCTCTCTGGCTTCAGCATCAAATTTACCCAGTTCACTCAAAGCATCGGTCAAGGCGATTTCTACACGCTCATTAATTACTTCAGCTACTGCTCTGCCTACAAAAAAGGCTTGCACAAGGGGATTACTCATAAATTTTTGTAAAGTTGCTCCGCAAGAAAATTATAACTTGCATTTAGCATCAGGTGTTGACTATCATTCAGGAGTTTATCCGTACTTGGCTGATTTTTAATTTGTATAATTTTAGATCATATACCCTGGGATACTCATCTGGTTGAGGAGGAACGAAATCTAAACAATTATGAATATACGCGCAAATATTTATTACAATCTATAATTTTAGATATCGGGTACTTTTTTATTCAATTTAAATTAGGTAATATAATTAAATTGTCAGAATCAGGATGTCCAGGATTAAAGGATTTACCGGATTAAATAACAAAAATTAAACGCAGATAAACGCAGATGATTTTTTACCTCATTATCAAAATTTCCAGGATTAAAGGATTGACAGGAAGTAAATTTTCTCTGTGTCCTCTGCGTCCTCTGCGGTATGCCTAATGCCACGCTCTGCAAACGTTTTAAAAAATAGAATTTGTCTGCATCAGGATAACCAGGATTAAACAATTTACAGGATAGTAATTGATTAATTTTTGGTTGGTTGTTAAGGTTGTATTTGTAAGCATCAGGTGATAGGGGGGAACCGGGAACAGGTGACAGCATTTTTTTAAATACAAATTACTAATAGTAACATCAACATCCTGAAAATCCTAAAATCTTGGACATCCTGATTCTGACAAAATCCACATCCTGATGATGACAATGTTAAAATTAACGAGGATAATGCTTGGCTAAAAATTCTCGTGCCTCAGCTTCATCCTTAATTAAACCATCTAAAGTAGCAGTCAATAAATCATCCAGAATTTGCTTATATAAGGGACTAGGTTGATAACCCAGTTGTTTTAAATCATTCCCATTTAATAAAGGTTGTATGTTTGCCAAATAGGTTAAAAAATGCCAAATCTTACGCTTAATTTTTCGCTGACTTTGCAAAGCAATTAAAATCAAAGTCGGTAAATCATACTTTCGCAACAATTGGACAATTTGACTAGGTGATTTACAATTTGGCAATGATGTTATTACTGTTGTTTGCGTTTCAATTAATTTATTTAATCTAGCAATACTATCATCAGATAATTGCAGATTTTTAGCTATCTTTGCTCGATATTTCGGTTCTAAGTGAGTAATTAATAGCTCTAACCGAATTTGCCAATGATTTAAACTTTTTTGTTTGTCAAATCTTCGCAAACAAATTTCTAATAAATGTAATTTTCGTAAAATGTCTCCATCTAATTTTAGGCTAGGATGGATACACTGTAACGCACCTAAATTATCTAATAAATGTAAAGCTGATTGCCAATACGGTGCTTCGAGAATATGTTTTATTTCTGTTTTTAAACGAGTTTGCAAAGCGGGAGTTTTGGTATTTTCTTGAGTTGTTCTGTCATAAACTCCGCTATTTATAGCATAGCGAATATACTCTTCTGTTCTCTGTTCTATTTCAAATCCAAACCTCACAGCAAACCGAACTCCGCGATAAATTCGAGTAGGATCTTCAATAAAACTGTTAGCGTGTAAAACCCTGATCTGCTTTGCTTTTAAATCCAATAAACCACCAAAAAAATCTAATAATTCACCACTCCGAGGAGATGTTAACCTTAATGCCATTGCATTAATAGTAAAATCTCTTCTATATAAATCTTGACGAATTGAACTCGCTTCAACTTCAGGATTTGCTGCTGGATAAGGGTAAAATTCAGTTCTAGAAGTGGCAATATCTACCCATAATGAATCTAACTCTGGGTCTTTATGCCACAATAAAGCAGCAGTTTGAAATGCACCATGAATTTCTAAACGGGCATTTTGATAAATTTGCTGTAGTGCTTTTGCTAGTTCCACTCCTGCACCCACATCTGCTGCTTTATGGAAACCATCAACTACTAAATCAATATCATTAATCATTAATGTGCCAGTTTGGTCTTCTGCTAACAGTAAATCCCGGACTGCACCACCTACTAAATAAAGATGCCAACCTCGTTTTTCTGCTTCTTGAGATGCTATATTTAGTAATTGCCAAAGTTGAGGATTTAATTTAGTTTGTAATTGTGGCAGATTAATCTTAATTTCTCGATCTTTTTTTGTTGCTTCATCGACCGCATCCGCTTGATGTAATTCCCTTAAAACGTCGGTGCGAGTGACAATACCAACGAGATTTTCGTTTTCTAATACTGGTAAACGTCCAATGTCATAAATTACCATCAAAGACTCAATTTGTGGTAAGGTAGTATCTGGTGTAATTGTCTTTAAATTAGTTGTCATGTAACCTTTGACTGGTGCATGACTGAAACCGTGATGTAAAGCAATATCTAAATCACGTCGGGAGATAATACCAACTAATTTATCTTGATTATTAACAACAGATAAACCAGAATGTCCGTAACGTAGTAAAATTCTTTGAGCTTCTGCGATAGTGGTTTCTGGTCGAATAGTACGCACAGGAGAAGACATTAAATCTCTCGCTGTGGGAGGATGGGGAATTTGGGATTTTAAGCTTTCTAAGAGTTGTTGTAAGATTGCTTGTGAGTCAGTGGTGCGAATATTTAAAGATGCGGCTTGGGAATGTCCACCACCGTCAAAAAGTTGAAATAAGAGATTAAGATTTGTATGGGGAATTTTGGATCTACCAATCACCGTTAACCGAAATTCACCATCATCCAAAGGATATTCATGTGCCAAAAGTATGGCATCAATTTCTGTTAACTCAACCAGTTCTGATGCTAAACCTGATAACCCTGGTACAAACTCATCTGTTTTCAGCGTAATCCAACCAATCGTATATCCCCGCAGACAAAGATATTGTAAATTTTCCAGCGCCTGAGTTAATAATTGTTGCAACTGGGGAGATAAACCAGGATCACGGTATGTTGAAATTACAGATAAACTTGCCCCTTGCTGCATCAACCAAGCTAAAGCTAAAGCATCTCTAGACGTAGACTGGTCATAAGTTAAAGAACCAGTATCAACATGAATCCCCAAAGCCATCACCGTTGCTTGAGCAGAAGTGAGGGAAATACCACGTTTTTGCAGTTCTTCCACCATTAAAGTTGTAGTAGCACCCACCCGATCAACATATAATTGCGTAGTGGGAATATCGCTATCTTGTCCAAGATGATGGTCATAAACTACAATTTCTTGAACATTGGGTAAATCGAACCATTCAGCAGCTTTACCCAAGCGATCGCGCTGTTGAGTATCCACCACCATCAAAGAACGGATTTTTTCAGGATTGACAGCACGCCTTTCAATCAGCGAATATTCATCCCGATACAGAGCCAAAAAATCCCTCACAGGTGGATGCGCTCCCCCAGTTAACACAATCTTACTTCCCGGCTTGAGACAAGTTAATCCCACAGCCGCCCCTAAAGCGTCAAAATCAGCAGTTGTGTGACAAAGAATTATATCCATAAATTGGTGACTGGTGATTGGTGACTGGTGACTGGGAAGAATAAATAATTCAATTATCTACACCCTGTTCCCTGTTCCCTGTTCCCTGTTCCCCGTTTCCTATTCCCTGTTCCCTGTTCCCTGTTCCCTGTTCCCTGTTCCCTGTTCCCCGTTTCCTGTTCCCTGATTGATAATTGATCAACTGTTACAAAGCAGCTTTAAAATATTAATTGTTCAGAAGACCAAGTGAGTAGTTCACAGGGGTCACTGAGCAACCTAGTCTGTCCATCATACCGCGACAGTCTGGGGGAAAGTTACGATTTCGCTGTGTTGGGAAAAGTAAAAATGACCATAGTATTCCAATTTGCTTTAGTATCTCTAGTTCTGATGTCCTTCGTCCTAGTTGTTGGTGTTCCTGTTGCTTACGCAACTCCTCAAAACTGGGTTGAATCTAAAAAGCTGCTTTGGGTTGGTTCTGGTGTTTGGATTGCCTTAGTGCTTTTAGTGGGTTTATTAAACTTTTTTGTGGTGTAACTTACCAATGCGGACAGGCAAAAGCGCATAGCATAAATAGCAAAAGAGCAGAAAAGCTAAAGTAAACAGGTCAAAGTGCCTTTTTCCTGAACTGCTTTCCTGCTCTTCTGTATTCAACACAGAAAAGTGTATTGGCTGAGAAGTTATAGTTAATTTAAGAGGCAGTCATGGCAGTTTTTGAGGGAACATTTACTCAAACAGAGCCTTTAAAGTTTGCGCTGGTAATAGGTCGATTCAATGACCTAGTTACCGTCAAGCTTTTAGAAGGATGTCAAGATTGTCTAAAGCGTCACGGTATAAATCCTGACCCTCAAGGCAATCAAGTAGACTATGTATGGGTTCCAGGCAGTTTTGAAGTTCCTACGGTAGCTCGCCAGTTAGCACTCTCCCATCGCTATGATGCCATAATTTGCTTAGGTGCGGTAATTAAAGGGCAAACACCCCATTTTGATTATGTATCTGCTGAAGTAGCTAAAGGTATTGCTGCTGCCAGCTTTCAAACTGGTGTACCTGTGATTTTTGGCATTTTGACTACAGATACCATGCAGCAAGCATTGGAAAGAGCAGGGATTAAAAGTAATCACGGCTGGGATTATGCCATGAACGCCATAGAAATGGCCAGTTTGATGCGTCAGTTACGCTCTAACCTAGCAGAACCTTATGCTCTTAATGCCCAATCTTTACCAGCATCACTACAAAATCCTGTGGAGTCAGAAGTAGTTTAGTGATTGGGGACTGGGGACTGGGGACTGGTGATTGGGTTATTAACCTCCCTCTATCCCTGCTCCCTGCTCCCTGCCTATTCCCAAAAAAAATCAATTCAGGGGTTGACAAACCAAAATAAATTTGAGAAACTAATATTAAGTTGAGATTGCGGGTATAGCTCAGTGGTAGAGCGCAACCTTGCCAAGGTTGATGTCGCGCGTTCGAATCGCGTTACCCGCTCTGAAAGTTACATCTAAATAATATCAAACATTGTGATCAGGTCTGTGAAATCGTTTTTGAATTTCCAGACCTAAAATTTGTATCAGGGTTAATTCACGGCTGGGTTTAAAGCTGACCGCTGACTGCTGCTGTATATTCAGTTGGGCATTTTGTCTAATTGATAATAGCGGCTACAATGCTGGCAGAAATATACTAGAACTAGTGCTAATTGTGGGAATGTTGGCCACGATGAAAGCTGAGAGTCACCGAACTAAGCTGACTTGTGGAAACAGATCATCCAAGAAGCAATTTTTGGTATTCCCACCCAGAACTATTAACAAAAACACGCTCAAGTTATTTAAACTGTTTGTGCCATCTCAAAAACCTGAAAAAATAGACTTAAATACGGATTATACTTGTCCTTGTCGTCGTCGGGGGCGGTTAATTCCTATCACCCTGACAGACGCATTTGGCTGCGATCGCTGTCAGCAAATATTCGTTGTTGAAGATAATGGATATGTACTGGAGCAACTTTCCACTACTTATCCCTATAAGCGGGCTTGGCGCTGGACAGGCAATAGTTGGAATGTGATCCAACCCCGATTGGGAGAAAATTATCTGCCGATAGCGTTGGGCATTATTTTCGTGCTAGTGATTATATGGCTACCATTAGCATTACGCCTGGCAAATGGTTCGAGTATTATTGCTTGGGCAATAGTGGCGGTGCTATTAGCTATTCTGCCAGCAATTATGGTCTGGCTTACCTACAGACGTTAACTTAATGACTGTTGAAGTTTTTGATGATTGTCCCGAACCCATGAACAGCGCCAAACGCGCTTATCAAGCCTCCTTGAAATTAGGGACTACCAAAGGGGCAGACCGGAGTCGCGCTGTCCTGGCAATGGCACGGGCGCTCGAACGCTCATTTGACGACATTCTCGAAGCCAATACCCTGGATCTAGAAGCCAGTCGAGAAATGGCAGTACCAGAATTAATTTTGGACTGGCTGAAACTAACTCCCTCTAGGTTAGAGAATACAGTTGATATTCTCCAACGCTTGGGGGAATTATCCGATCCGCTGCGACGGGTGAGAAATGCCGATTATCAACAGGAAGACTCCCAAAGTTATACCCAGTTAATGCCCTTGGGAGCGATTGGATTTATTTATGAAGCTTTCCCAGAACTAGGGGCGATCGCTGCTGGTTTTTGTCTGAAAACTGGTAATACTGTGATTCTCAAAGGCAGTACAGAAGCCAGTCATTCTAATGCAGCGATCGCCGAAGTCCTGCAAACAGCCATTACCGACGTTGGTTTACCAGCAGGCTGTGTAGAACTAGTTACATCTGAACATGGTACTTCTGTACGCGATTTAGTCACTCAAGACCAGTATTTAAGTTTAGTCATTCCCTACGGACGTTCTAGCTTAATCCAGCAGGTGGTAAGACAAGCAACCTGTCCAGTTTTAAAATCAGCAATGGGTAATTGTTACCTTTACTGGTCTCTCAATGGCAGTTTAGAGATGATCCGCTGGATGATTTTAGATAGCCATGAAAGCGAACCAGATCCAGTCAATGCCATTGAAAAAGTTTTAATTCATCGTCAAGCTTTACCATCTTCCTTGTCTGTGCTGTGGAATAGCTTAAAAGAAAAAGGCTTTGAACTCAAAGCAGATGCAGAATTAGTGGAAGCTTTTCCCCAATTACAACTAGCAAAAGATGGAGAATGGGGAACAGCTTATTTAACCAAAACAGTCGCTTTTAAATTAGTAGATAGTTTGGAAAGTGCGATCGCTTGGATTAATCAATATAGTAGCGGTCATGCTGATTCCATAGTTACAGACTCTTACCAAGAAAGTCGTCAATTTGCTTTAGGAGTCAATAGCGCCTCTACTTATATCAATGCTTCCCCCCGTTTTGCCCGTAACCCCTCACGGGGAGATTCCGTATTTTTGGGAATGTCAAATCAAAAAGGACACCGCAGAGGCTTCATTAGTTTGGAAACCCTGACGACTGTGAAGCATATTATCCAGGGGAATGGGCGGTTTTAAAAGTTACGAGTGAGGAATAAAACTGTTATATATTTATAATGATAATTAAAGATATTCAGCTATTTCTCACATCACACACAAATTTGTAGAGAGTTGAAATTATATGTCTAATCGACTAAAGCTTTTTCGGGAAAGAATGGCGGCTTTTGAGGGTGCAGCAAATCCATCAGAAGCAATTGAAAGTGGTTATTATGTACACGCACCAGGAAAATTACTTGTAGATGATATTGCGAATCGTATAGCTTTGCGTCCGTCTTCTTCACATCTTCTTTTAGGAGGAATTGGATCTGGGAAAACAACTCAATTATTAGTTGCTTGTCAGCAAATTAATGAAATAGAAGATATTCATGCAATATATATAGATGTTAGTCAATATACGGATATTTCTAAAATCACAAGTGGTGTTCTAACTGCGATTGCTGGATTAGAACTTGCTAATCTTATGAAAGATAGTGAGGATGTAAATATCAAGGAATCTATCAGCTTAATTCATAAGCTTGCCTTGGGTTATGAAGAAAGTCGTATTACAAAATATAGAACTTTATTTGATCCAATTGAACTTCCTAAACAAAAAATAGAAAAGGTAAAACACGAAGGTATTATTCCAGCCATATCAGGTCAATTTAGTATAAAAACAGATTTACTGAAAGTAGTTAGTACACTAGCTAAAGAAGCTAGAAATAAGTGTGGTTATATAGTTATAATATTCGACGGACTAGATAGACTAGATTATGCCAAAAGTTTTATCCAACTTCTATATTCAGATGCAAAAGCTATTTCATCTATGGGTATTGGTCTATTATTAGTAGGTCCATTAACTGCCATTTATGGTGACTATCGTGATACAGTAGATAAGATTTTAGATTACTTCTACTATCAGCCTTTTTTTGATGTAGAAAATGATTCTGAATCATATAAGTTTTTTGAAAAAATTATTCAAACTCGATTATCTGAAGATTTTATAGAAGAATCAGCAATTAAAGCACTTATTCATTATTCTGGTGGAGTTTTACGAGACTTTATTAGCTTTACACAAGCCGCAATTGAGGAAACATATTTATCAGGTGAAAATAATGTGAAAGAAAACCATGTATTAAAAGCAGTTGATTCTTTTAGTAGAAGTCAATTGCTTGGAGTTTCAGATCAAGAGTTGATTATTATTGAGAAAATTATCAAGACAGAAATTTTTATCCCCAGAACTGATGAAGAATTGAGATTACTGGTAAGAAGAATAATTATTGAGTATAGAAATCCCAAAATACGTTACGCAGTTCATCCATCTGTTAAGTCGGTAATTGAACAAATAATAGAAGCAAGTTTAAATGTCCAACAGCTTATTTTTTAATGATGAATTTCCTTACATCACTTTCCATAGATGAATTTTTACAGAGAATTGGAACACAACCAAACGGAAATACTTGGTCAGCACTTATTACTTCAAATTTAGATAGTCAGCAATTAGTAGATGATTTACAAGAAACACTTAGCATTTTTGCAGAATGTCAAGTAGGATGTTTTTCTGCAAATTCTGAAACTAATACTCTAGTAGAAACAATTATTAATGCAACTGAAGATTATTTAATTCTTTGGAACTTTGAACAATGGGATAAAAATAATTGGTATGAATTTGATTGTATGCGAAGTTCACTGATGAGAAAACGCGGAGTAGTTCTGATTTTATCACCAGAATCAGCAAAAACTATGTTTTCTTATGCTCCAAATATTGTTAGTTGGCTCGGTTCTAGGGTATATTCATTTTTAAAAGACACAGAATTACTCAGTGTTAAAGAAATTCAGGAAAGACTAGCAGCACTTAGAGAATGGTCAGGTTTAACAGACTCTCAAATAATTGAAATGGCTGAAATAGGAACTTTACCACCTGAACCTGAATATGCTGAATGGCTTGTTTTACTGGAACGGGGGGATTTAATTTGAGTAGTAAAAGTGACTGGGTGCAAATTTGTGAGGATGTCCAAGAACGAATATTAAAAATAACTCCCTTAACAGTAAAAAGTGCAAAGATGCTTAGGGGGGAAATTCTCAAATCTTTAATAGCAGCCCGTGATGATAAGTTTTTAAAAACAGAATTTCATCAAATTCATAATTTATTAAAAATTACACCATCTAAAGATAAAGGAATTATTGAAATTACAGGAGGACAGCGAAACTTTAATCGCATTAAAGAAACTCCTCATTTTGAAAGATGTGATGGTTGCTGGTTTGATTTTGCAATTTTAGTAAATGAAAATATTAAACCTGCTGAAATTATTGCATTTAACTTTGAAATCAGATTTTTAGAAGATAACCCAACAAAATTTTTACGTTTTGACCTAAACTTACCAGAACATAATAATGAGGATAAAGGAAAACGATTTCATTTACATCCAGGTAATGATGACTTGATGGTTCATGCTTCCCCAATGTCACCACTAGAAATTCTACATTTATTTTTATATGACTTAAAAATACCTGAACGTCCTCGCACTTAATAGCAAGAGGATAAGAGGAATAATAGAAACAAAAAAAAGCCCGCACTTGCGGACTTTATGAATCTCAAACCATCTAGGAATTACTTCACATTCTCATGATGATAAGTGTGATAAACCTTAGCACCCTCATCTGGGACAAAACGGCAAACCTTAGCAGAATGCAATAAAGACTTCCAGATGGGTTCTTCAGACTTGTAGTAATAATCGCCCAAAATTGGTTTAATAGCCTCAGTTGCCTTCAACAAATTGTAGTGAGGCATATTCAAAAAGATGTGATGGGCAACATGAGTACCGATATCATGATGGATATGGTTAAAAATGCCATAATCCCGATCAATCGTAGAAATTGCACCCTTTAAAAAAGTCCAATTATCACCACGATACCAAGGTAATTCCTGTTCAGTGTGATGTAAATAAGTTACTAAATCCAACCAAATGATAAATACAATGTAAGGACCAGCGTAGTATTTTAGCAACCACATCCAACCCCATTGATAGGTGAGAAAACCTAACAAACCCACAAAACTAATCCATAGGGTAGTGCTAGTGATAATGTCCCATTTTTCTGAAGGTTTAAAAAGGGGACTTCTGGGGTCAAAATGTGAACCTTCCTTACCAGGAGAACGCTTAAACAAATAAATCGGATAAGCCAACAAGAACACATAGAAACGCCCTATTTTTTGTAATAGGGGCATTTTATTGTATTCAGATTCAGACACAGGATACCAGCTTTCATCATTTTCCAAACTGCCAGTATTTTTGTGGTGAGTTCTGTGGCTAATTCTCCAACCGTGATAAGGAACAAGAATTGGTGTATGGGAGAGATGACCAATCAAATCATTCAGCCATTTATGCTTAGAAAAAGATTGGTGTCCGCAGTCATGTCCAACCACAAATAAAGCCCAAAACATTGTTCCTTGCAATACCCAGAAGATTGGCCAGAAATACCAAGAATCTAGATAATTTGCAACTGCATATAAAGCAGCGACAATGACAACATCACGGAAAAAGTAATAGAGTGATTTAGCCACACTAGGCTGAAAACATTCAGCAGGAATAGCAGCTTTTAAATCTTGGAGAGTAAACGGAAGTTTATCTTCACCCTGAGATGATTCCAAGCTAGGACTTTGGTTGAACTGAACTGTATCTAATTGCACTGGATTTGGTGATGTTAAAAAAAAATCAAGTTAGGGTAGACAATGTTCACTGAATACCGCAAACATTGTAAATTGAAAACTAAAATGATTTAATAAATTTTGATTAATTAAATCATTTTGCTAATTGTCGAATTATTAGCTAGAGACTTTTATTTCTGCGCGTAATATTCGTCAAAGGTTGTATAACCAATGTCAGTTTTATAAAGTTGACATTCATTGGTAATTTGTTTCATTAAATTCCAAGAGAACTTATATTCCTCATGGAGATATGGTTGCCAATTTTCCTTGATGCTGTCGTAAGCTAACCGCAAATTGTAGGAAGGAATAGCGGTAGAAATATGATGGGGAACGTGAACGTTAATATCGTGACAAAGAATTTCCACCCAACGAGGATAATCACAATGAACTGTACCAAATAACTGTGCCATAGCCTCGTTCCATTTGTCAGCAGTTGTAAAAGGAACATCTGGAAGAGTATGGTGAACAATAGTGAAGGTACTCATCCAGAAATGGTAAACCATCCAGGGGATAAACCAGAACTTAATAAAGCCCCAAACACCAGTTGTAATAATCAACGTTGGGAAAACAATAGCCGCAAAAGCTACCACTACAGCCACAGAAAGTTTAACACTAGCTTGGTCTTTTTTCTGGAACTTCCGCGCATCAAAATGCACAACTGCCCAATGTCCAATAGAACCTACCCACCACAAACGCTTCTGCATAAAAAATTGAAATGCAGACTGTCTGGTTTTATCCCAAGCTTCAAAAACTTCAGGTCTGATGGGATGCCATGCGTTATCCTCATCTAGTTTATTTGTATGTTTATGGTGATGATTATGTTTAATTCTCCAGCTGTGAAAAGGATAAATTAAAAACATCATGAAAAAATGACCAACCACATCATTTACCCAACGACGCTTGGCAAAAGAACGATGTCCGCAGTCATGGCCTATAACAAAAAATCCTGTTAAAGCAGTTCCTGTGAAAATCCATGCTATAGGTAGAAGAAACCAGGGAGAAATTGCTATAAAATAATAGCCTAATGCAGCCATAGACAAACTGAGAACTACAGTAGTCCATGCTTTGCGGCTATTTTTTTGGAAACATTCCTTGGGCAGACTTTTGATAATATGTTTTAGTTTTATTTCGTCTTTACCAAGGCTTGTGGAGACGAAAGTTTCCTGGTTTTTGATGATTGATGTAGTCATGAATACCTAAAAAACAACAAAAGGTGATGCAAAGTCACTTTAAAAAGCATTTTGCAGCAAAGTTTTGTAACGTAACATTAATGTCTGAGATTATAGCAACCTAAGAGTAACTTAGGGTAGGTAGTCAGCAATTTAAATTAAAATTTAAAATTTAAAATTTAAACAATTTTCAATTGCTGTCGTTGCACACAAAAAGTCAATAGTTTCGCGCCCAAATTTTGAACATAAAACTATTGACTTTAAAGATAAATTATGCGTTATGCTTTTTTCTCTGCCAGCTTGACATTTGTAGCTAGACCTAGCAGTTGGAGTAATTGAATTGTCATCCAAGTCATATCAATTTCCCACCATTCCAAGCCGTGACGGGCTGAATACTGAAAAGCATGGTGATTATTGTGCCAGCCTTCACCAAATACCAGAATCGCCACCCACCAACAATTAGTGGAATTGTCACCAGATTCGGGATATGTGCGATAGCCGAACTTATGGGTAGCACTATTAACTAACCAAGTACAGTGGTAAACCCAGATGATACGAGCAAAAATTCCCCAAACAACAAAAGACCAGCCACCTAAGGAAAACAGTACCAAGCCCAGGGCAATTTGTAAGAAAATGAAATTTTTCTGTAAAAACTGATAAACTGGGTCATCAAAAATATCTTTCGTAAAGCGAGGAACTTGTTCGTGAGCGGGGGCGAAATGGATCATCCAGCCCATGTGACTCCACCAGAAACCTTTATTAGAATCATGGGGATCATTTTCTGTATCTGAGTGCAGATGATGGATACGGTGTGTACCTACCCACTCAATAGGTCCACCTTCACAGGATAATGTCCCGAAAATAACCAGGACATACTCCAACCATTTGGGAGTTTGAAAACTGCGGTGGGTGACAAGGCGGTGATATCCCAGGGTAATGCCTAAACCGCCAGTCACCCAGTAAAGAAATAAAGCAACACCGACAGCTTTCCAGCTAAAGTTACTAGGAACTAAAGCGAACATAGCTCCGATGTGTAGTGCAACGAAAAATAGGGTGTTAACCCAGTTAATTTGAGGTTTAGAAGTAGCAATTGTCATGCAGTATCCTGAATAGAAATTTGTTCAGCCTAATCTGCGCGATTTTTCGAGTAGCTAGGCGCTACGCGCCATAAATCCGCATATCTATATTTTTTTGAATGAGGAAACAATGAACAGCATAGAAAAGCTACGGCAAGCAGAACAGGCACTATTAGAGATTTTTTCTGGAATTGACGCTCAGGTCAAGCATAATCTGAAACGGGTACTCGATGCTTTTCGTAATCACCGTGTAGGCTCACACCATTTTGCAGGTGTAAGTGGTTATGGACATGATGATTTAGGAAGAGAAACTTTAGACAAAGTATTTGCCGAAGTGATGGGTGCCGAGGCTGCGGTGGTGCGAGTGCAGATTGTTTCGGGAACTCACGCGATCGCCTGTGCGCTATTTGGTGTACTCCGTCCTGGGGATGAAATGTTAGCAGTAGTCGGTTCTCCCTACGATACATTGGAAGAGGTAATTGGCTTGCGGGGGCATAACCAAGGTTCCCTTATTGAGTTTGGCATAAAATACCGCCAATTGGAACTAACCAAAGAAGGAAAAGTAGATTGGCCAGCTTTAAGCATAGCAATCACCGAAAACACCCGTTTAGTCCTCATTCAGCGTTCCTGCGGATATTCATGGCGGCCTAGCCTATCCATAACCGAAATTGAAAAAATCGTCCACATAGTCAAACAACAAAATCCCAACACCGTTTGTTTTGTAGACAACTGCTACGGAGAATTTATTGACACCAAAGAACCAACCCATGTAGGTGCTGACTTAATGGCAGGTTCATTGATAAAAAATCCTGGTGGAACAGTCGTTAGTGCAGGTGGTTATATAGCCGGACGTGCTGACTTAGTAGAAGCAGCAGCTTGTAGACTAACCGCCCCTGGTATTGGTAGTGCAGGAGGAGCGACCTTCGACCAAAACCGTCTTTTATTCCAAGGCTTATTTTTAGCACCACAGATGGTAGGGGAAGCCATGAAAGGAACCTACCTGACAGGATACGTATTTGACAAACTCGGATATCCAGTTAACCCCGCCCCCCTAGCACCGAGAGGAGATGTGATCCAAGCTATCAAACTCGGTTCAGCCAAAAAGCTAATCGCCTTCTGTAAAGCCATCCAACAGTATTCACCCATTGGTTCTTATCTCGACCCCATACCCGACGATATGCCAGGGTACGAAAGCCAAGTAGTCATGGCTGGGGGGACATTTATCGAGGGGAGTACCTTGGAATTATCAGCCGATGGACCTTTAAGAGAGCCTTATATAGTTTATTGCCAAGGTGGGACGCATTGGACTCATGTATCTTTGGCGTTACAAGCTGCTATTGAGGCTGTAGGAGAAGGTTAATAAAAGCTCACGCAAAGACGCAAAGTCGCAAAGGAAGAAAATAGTTTTATACTGTGTCTATGGAATAATGCTCACGCAAAGGCGCAAAGTCGCAAAGGTAAGAAGTGGAGATGAATGATAATGAAATCGCTAAGGAAGTTGTTGATGCTGCTTACAAGATTCACACCAGCTTGGGTCCTGGGTTGTTGGAATCTGCATATCAGGCAATTCTCAAATATGAGTTAGAAAAGCGGGGATTACAGATAGAAGCGGAAAAAGCTATACCTGTAATTTATGACGGTGTACATCTGGGGGATGGTTTTCGAGCAGATTTGATTGTTGAAAATAAGGTCATTGTTGAACTCAAATCTGTGGAAACTCTACATCCTGTACACAAAAAGCAACTCTTCACTTATCTAGTTCTGGCTGATAAACGCCTTGGCTTACTCATCAACTTCGGTGCATCCCTGATCAAAGACGGAATCTCCCGCGTTGTCAACAACTTGTAAAATCACACCAAAGACACAAAAACTTCTTACCTTTGCGCCTTTGCGTCTTTGCGTGAGCTATTATTCCGGTAATTTATACTGTCCCACGATCCGCTTGGCAAACTCCGGTACATGAGCTTCTAATTTCTCTGGATGATTCCGCTTGACGTATAAATAATTTCTCGCAAAGTGGGAATCTATGGAAAATCTTCCGTATTCTAAACCTTTGGGTCCAATTTTATCTATCACTACTCCCATTAATTGCGCTACCCACATCGGTAATGTCACCGCATCATCATAGGCTTTTATACCCTGTTGTACTGCGGGTTTACGGTTGCCTTCTGATATCACAGGTTGGTTGTCTAGTTGATCTTTGACGAGTTCTAACATTTCTTTCCCGGTATCATTTCTCACCACTATCCATTGCCAGGGGTAGGGTGCGCCCATATACCCGACGACGATATCAGCGAGGGAGTTGACGTAATCAAAGCAACTCATACATGATGGGGCAAAGATGTCTTTTAATACGTTGGTTTTTAAGCCAAAGAAGGGTACTTTTTCTTCTGATCCGTCTTCGTGTTTGAAGTGTACCCGGAAGTCTTGCATAAATTCGTAACTAACTACTGTTTCGGGGGATCTGCTGGTGGTTTCTAGGAATTTTTGCAGTCCGGCGCGGGTAACGTTATCTACGCAGGGTGTTCCGAGTACATAGAGTTTTTCTAGTCCGAGTTTTTTCTCGACGGCGCGTAATGCTTGTATTTGACATCCTACTCCGATGACTAATAACCGTTTCATTCCTGATTTTTCGATTTCTTCTAATACGGAGAGGTTAGGGGATAGGGTAGGTTTATTTACTTTGGCTGCTAGTATTTCTTCGGGGGTGCGGGCGATGATGGGCATGGGTTGAAAGCGGTCTTCTTTGGTGTTTTGTACACAGACGACTCCTTCAACTAAACCCCGGTTAAGCATTGCTATGGCGATGGTGCTGACTATTCCTGTCCATTGTGCGCCTTCGATGGGTTGTTGTTTGCGGGCGGCTATCATTTCTTGATGTACGCCAAAATAGAGTTCATTTTCGTCTTCTAGGTTGCGGGGGCGGTTATGGGTGCTGGTTTCTAGTTCGTCTATTCTTTGGGTGATGAAGGCGCACGCTTCTTTGACGTAGTGGATATAGTAGGTGTCGCATAGTCCGCATTCGCTACATAGTTCTTTGGCGGGGCGCACGCTTCCGGGTTTGAGGGCTTTGGCTTTTTTGTGTTTGTTGGTGTCTATGGATGTCATTTATTTTGTTTATTTTGCTGGAATATGGCTTTTATTACCTTACCGTTAGGGGTTGTGATGTGGGTGTTTTGATTTGGGTAAGAGGTTTTTTTCACGCAGAGACGCGGAGGTGGGGAGAGAATAAAGAAAATAATTATATAGTGATAATTTTATTTATGTGCTAACACTTCAGTAAATGTAGGATAGTGATTATTCATAGATTAGCTGTTAGAATTAACATATTTTTGATGTTCAGCAAATACAAAAACAATTATGAGTCAACTTTTTCATCGCCTTAATAGACTCATTAAATCTGAGATAAATTATTCTCAAACTAAAATGAATGTTCCTAAATATCAAGAATTTACAACAGATTTTTCATTATTAGAAGGTAATGATTTGAATGTAACAACTGTTCCTCTCAGTATTACTAATGCGTTGACTGGAGTTAAGTTATATGAAGCAATAATATTTATAGTTGAAGGTGAAAATTCTGTATCTATTGATTCGAGTTATAACTTTGGTGTTACTACTTTAAATAGTTTAATTGCACAAGGAATTACTCTGGCAGAAATTTTAGATTTAGCTATTGAAGATATGGAACAAGAATTAGCAAGCACCCGTGAAGCTACTGTTTCGGCTATGTCTATAGAAAAAATTAATATAAAAAAGTATAATGAAGCTGACGCAGAGTTTAAAAAATGGCAATATAGAACTGATTTAGCTATTGAAAAAGGTAATGATTATTTGGCAGCAGAGGCGTTAAAACGTCAAAAGTTTTTCTTTGTTAAGGTTAATAATTTAAAGGTTGCTATCAAAGAACAGATGATTTTATCGAATTGTTTAAAGCTGAGTTTATTTGCTTTGTCTAATAAAGTTGCTGAAGCTAAGACTTTTCGAGATAATATTGCTAATTTTGAAGAACAGGAAGTATCGGAGATTAAGATAATGGAATCAGATGATTTCGCTGATGATTTAAAAATATTAAAAAGACAATTGGATCAATTATAATTTAAACAAAAGCGTTTATTTTTTTGTGAACTAAAATTAATCAACCTTCGGTTAATTTATCGAGGGTTTTTGCTGTTTAAATACATCTTCTATTATCCCACAAACTCGCATGAATAAAGAATAAATGAAGCGAGAAATTGCAATTATGCTGTTTCAAAAAGAAAAGTTAACTAAAAAATATTTTTCATTTACCCCTTCATCCCCACAATACCTAAAGGACATTTTTCCGGTTTTCTAAACTCCCACGCAACACCACCATCAGCTTCCAACTTAGGTACAGGTAAATCCTCAACTACAGGAGATAATCTAATAATAAAATCAATATAATTTTCTTCTACAGCAGCTTGATAAAATTCTCTTTTCTTTTTCTCATCTTCCGTAATTTCATAACCTATCCAAGCCGTCATTTCTTCCGGTTGACGAGTTCTCAAAAAATAATCTTTAATTGATTCTGGTTCAATACCTGGTTGCGGTCTAAATAATTTAGGATTGGTAATTTGTCCCCAACCTGTAGATAAATCTCCAGGTGCATAACTATATATTTCTATTTGATATATTCCCGGTGGAACTTCTACATAACATTGTAAACCATCACCATCTTCTATTTCCTCTGCTGATGGTAAATTTTGAAATTCCTCTTCATCTTCATCTAGTATTCCTGAAACCACCATCGCACCACAAGAAAGGTCTAATTTCCATCTCACTCTTGCTACCCATTCTTCTGTTTCTTGTGGGTTTAACTCTCCCATCACTACCCGCACTCGATAACCATCATCTTGATAAAGATTCATGGCTAAAAATGCTGGATTTTCCAGAATGAATGGTTTTATTTTTTCGGGTTCGTTTCCCCAAATTAAATTACAAAATTCCTGATAAGGAAGTCCACATAAATCTTTTGCACCTACCCAAATTAAACATCCTGCTTCCCAAAAGCTAAATTCAATTCTTTCACCACTTTTCATATTTTCATTTGATAAATATTATTCATGTTGTTATTATACAACAATTCAATTTCTCAAATCCTCGACTTTTCTAACAACCATTTTACCGCACTTTCCACATCTGCAACTTGTTCTCCTGGTGGTACAGGTGGACGTTTCACCATCACCACTTTTATTCCCATTTCTCGCGCTGCAATAATTTTAGGATATGTGGCATTTCCACCGCTGTTTTTACTCACAATAGTATCTATATTATATTTAGTTAAAATTTCTCTTTCATCCTTTAAAGAAAAGGGTCCTCTATCAAATAACATTAAACCAGGAGGTATCACCACATCTGCATTTGGTGGATCTATCATTCGCATTAAAAACCAGATTTCCTGTAAATGGGAAAAAGCAGATATTTCTTGTCTACCAATAGTTAAAAAAACCCTTTTTATTTGATTTTCTAAAGCTTGATTTTCTAAAGCTGCTGCTGCTTCTGTATTATTTTCTACTTCAATCCAAATATCATCCGGTTGTTGTTCCCAAGGGGGACGATTTACTAATAATCTAGGAATACCCGTTTCTGTTGCTGCTGCGGCCGCATTCCAAGAGATATGATTAGCAAAAGGATGAGTGGCATCAATTAACACATCTATTTTTTGATGTTGTAAATATTCAACTAAACCAGTTACACCACCAAAACCACCAACGCGAACATTACCAACAGGTGCAACAGGTTCACGGGTACGACCGGCTAAAGATGCGATCGCCTCAATTGTGGTAATTTTATTTATACTTGCAGTCAATTCTGCTGCATCACCAGTACCACCGAGAATCAAAACGCGAAGCATAACAATTTTAGATTTTAGATTTTGGATTTTAGATTGATAACCGTTGACAAGGCCGTTAGAACATTAACCAAAACTAAAACCTAGACAATGGAAAGCTTTTACCACTGTCACCTGTCACCTGTCACCTATAAACTGGGAATTCTGGCTAAAATCCCTTTTTTCAAAGGTTCAGGACGTTCTGACCAAGGTAAAACACCATCAGGCCTATTGTAGTATTTACTTGCACATTCCAGCACTGCCTCAGCACAACCATCAACCGGCAAATCACCGAATAGATAAGTTAGCTTACCTTGACCAGCAAAAGCTACCACACAGGAACGGTTACAAGCACTCATACATTCAACTTCTTCAATAGGGAACTCATCCCGTAAATCCCAATTTTGCGCCAGTTCCTGTATTTGTTGTAATAGTTTTTGACCACCACTTTCACCGATACGCTTACCATCTTGCCAAACACTAGCGCAGGTTTTACACACAAATAAACTATGAGCAGTTACACCAGCGTTACTGGTTAGAGAAATGGGAGAAATATTAGCAGCAGTCATTTGTATCCTCGCAGATTGGCACAATTTTTTATTATATAGCCGTAGATAAAGTAGTTAGGACATCAGTTCATAATCAAACTATGACTAAAAGAGGGTTTTACTCCTGACTCCTGACTCCTGCTATATGAGTTAAAATCTTAAACCGACACCACCCTGTAAAGATAAAGCCGTACCTCCACCATTGCGGTAAGCATCAAAAGCGATAATAGCGTTACCAAAAATCACCGTATTACTATTAGGTACAACATAATCAATTCCTGGTTGCAAAGCAAAACTAATTTTATTACCTACAGGGGAAGCGGTATCACCACTGGTTAATACCATTCCAGCACCCAAATAAACATCAGTTTGCCAATTGAGGGGAACATCATAAGAAACTGTAGGTACTACTGCTGTACCTTGACCAATTAAAGCTTGAGCGCGAAAGGAAACAGGGGTTTCTAGTAACTTGTAGCGAAAAGCCAACACTCCACCCAGTTGAGTACCATCACTTAACCCAACCGTCGGACCAATACCCACATAGCTACCATAAGCTACTTGAGCTTGTGCAGGTTGACTGTTAATTAACAAACTAAAAACCGCACCAGTCCCCAGAACTGAAATTAAATATTTAAGATACTTCATCACTCTACTACTCCTAACACCATCTAAATAAATATGTTACCAATATTACTCTTAATAGTGGGTAACTGGGGATTGGGGTTTGGGAAAGAATTTTCTCCCCTGCTCCCCTGCTCCCCTGCTCCCCTGCTCCCCTGCTCCCCTGCTCCCCTGCTCCCCTGCTCCCCTGCTCCCCTGCTCCCCTGCTCCTCTGCTCCTCTGCTCCTCTGCCCCTCTGCTCCCCTGCTCCCCTGCTCCCCTGCTCCTCTGCCCCTCTGCTTCTACCAGTTGAGAAGCGATCGCATTTGCTTGACTAAATCCGGGGCTTTGAAGGGTTTGCTAATGACTCCAGTAATAGGGAGTTCTGTAAATTGACATTGTTCAGTGGTCTGAGCTTTGGCAGTAAGTAAAATGGTTGGTATAGATTGCAATACAGGATTGGTTTGCATTTGTTCAAACGTAGCAATTCCATCCATTTCGGGCATCATCAAATCCAAGAGAATAGCATCAGGAAGTTCTGCGATCGCCATAGTTATTCCTTCTAGTCCAGAAGCCGCAAGCAACACTTCCCAGCCAGCAATAGCTTTAAGAGAAATCTGCACAATCTGACGAATACCTGGCTCATCATCAATAATTAAAACCCGTTTATTTTTCATTGCTAACCTCCTCAATTGGCAGAGTAAAGTAAAAAGTGCTGCCCTCTCCCAAAACACTTTCTGCCCAGATAGTACCACCGTGCTGTTCCACAATATTACGGCAAATAGCCAGTCCTAGACCAGTTCCACCTTTAGAGCGCGAGTCAGAAGCATCTACTTGATGGAAACGATCAAAAATACTTTCTAAGCTGTTAATTGGAATACCTCTTCCCTGATCTTTGACTGTAAAAAGTAAATAGGGAATTTGTTGAGTGCTAAGTTCTCCTTCTGCTCCTCTGCTCCCCTGCTCCCCTGCTCCCCTGCTCCCCTGCTCCCCTGCTCCCCTGCCTTTTACCTCTACTGTTAACCAGACATTTGAGCGAGGAGGAGAAAATTTAATAGCATTGCTGAGAAGATTAATAATGACTTGCAATAGACGATCTGGGTCAGCATCAACTTGGTAGGATGAGGGCGTAGCATTAAGGATGATACCAGCGAGAATTGCCATATCTTGCATTTGAGCAATGGCAGTATTAATTAAATCAATAGTGTTAAAAACAGATTTTTCGAGATTGATTTTGCCAGATTCTAAGCGTTCTAAATCAAGAATATCATTAACGAGGCGGACTAGACGATCTACGCCTTCTGTAGCGATTTCGATAGTAGCTTCGCCTTCTGGAGAATTGGCATCTATTATTTTGTCATGGAGTAAACTCAGTCCTGCTTGCATAGAAGTTAAAGGAGTTCGCAATTCATGGCTGACGACAGCGATAAACTCAGCTTTTATTCGTTCTAGTCTATAACGCTCGGTAATGTCTTCACCAATGCTAATAGTACCGATGGGATTTCCTTCTACATCTCTCAATAAAGTGTTACTCCAGGAAATCATCCGTTCTTCACCTGATTTAGTTAAAATGGGATTTTGATAGTGAGGATAACAATTCTTTTCTATTACCTCTAGAAAGGTAGTTTCCATTAGATGATTTTGATTTGGAGGTAAGAAATTATTAAACCAGTTGTTGCCTAAAATTTCTGTTTCGGTATAGTCGGTGAGTTGCAAAAAGAAAGGATTGGCATACTCGACATTACCATTAGCATCTAAACCAATTACTACTAACTGCACATTATCTAGGAGTGATTTCCAGCGTCGATCTGATTCTTTCAGAGCGGCTTCACTTTGCTTTTGTTGGGTAATATCACGAGCGATGGTAGATAGATATTGTGTGTGATTGCTATCAAAAGTTTGAGCAATCAGCACTTGGGAAATAGGAACTTCTCGCCCTTGATGGTTGATCAAAGCTGTTTCTCCTACCCAAACGCCATATCTAACTGCGGCTGGAATGCCCTGATTTTGAATAATTTTTAAAGACCACTGGGGATGGATATCGGCAATAGAAATGTGATCAATTGGTGCATCATCAGCTAAATTTAAAAGACGACGACCAGCTTTATTAATATATTCTATTTTTTGGGTGTCAAATCGAACTGTACTAATAATATCGGAAGTAGCTTCGATAATCCCAATCAGTTTTTCCCGCTCTAGTTCTAGGCGTTTGCGATCGCTAATTTCAATAACAATAGTACCCAATGCGATAGGATTTCCCGTTTCTCCCAAAATCGGAAAGTAAGATACAAGCCAATAACGGATCACTTGCGGCTGACTAGGAACTATACCACTAATTTCTAAGTTAGCAATTGGTTGTTTTGTATCCAGAACAGTTTGTAAGATAGGTAAAATTTCTGATGAAATCTCTGGTAACAACTCCATAGATGATTTTCCCAGATGTGCCTCAATGGAATAGCCGTTGATTGCTGCTAATGCTTGATTAATCTTTAAAAAACGGAGGTTAGTATCAACTATTGACAATCCTACATTTGCTTGGCTGGCAGCATAGAAAAATCCATCTAATAATTTTTCTCGATTTCTTAATTCTCGCTCCAACTGATCTCGCTGTAACAGTTCTATTTGTAGTTGATCATTCGCCTGAGCTAGTTGTGCTGTGCGTTCTGCAACTCGCTGTTCTAATTGTATATTCAATTGTTGCAGTTCTACTTCTACTCGTTTGCGTTGTGCTAGTTCTGTTTGTAGCTTTTCTATTAATGATGCTTGTTGAATAGCAATACCCACCTGAATTGCCAATTGATTCATAAATTCTACATCGGCAGTTGTCCAATTACGGGGGGCTGTACACTCATGGGCAATAAGTAATCCCCAGAGGTTTTCTCCTTGGATAATGGGAACTATTAAATTTGCCCGAATCATCAAAGAGGTTAAAAATTCTCGATGGCATTCTGTTAAACTGGGATCTGTATTTACGTCATCAATAGTTCTATTTTTTCCCTGTCGGTAGGGTTCTATCCACATTTCAGGAAAGCATTCTTCTTTAATTACCCAGTTGAGAATGGAAAAAGCTTGATCAGCAGCAGATTCTTTGATCACTAAGCCAGTACCATCGGCTTGAAATTGATAGATAATTATGCGATCGCTCTCTAGAATAGCTCTAATTTCTGTAACTGTAGTTTGCAGAATATCATCTATCTTGAGACTATTACGAATAGAAAGTGCAGTTTTGGTAATCAGTTGTTGTCGCTGTTGTTGCCATTCCTGTTGTTGAATCAGTTGGGTTTGGCGTACAACATTGGTAATAGCTTGATGTAAATTTTCAGCATTAATGTGGTTTTTATCTAAATAATCCTGTGCGCCACTTTTGAATAAATCAACAGCTACTTCTGTGTTACCTTGTCCCGTAATCATAATAACGGGAATTCTATCTTTATCTGTCTGTTGCCGTAATTCCTGCAAAAACTCTAACCCATCCATATCGGGTAAAAAGTAGTCAATCAGCATCACATCTGGTAGCTGATTTTGACACCAAAGCAAAGCTTCTTCCCCATTATCAAACTCGACAATTTTGTAAATATGAGGGTGATTTTGGCTAAGATATCGGTGGTAAGTGAAGCGATCAGTTTCTGAATCATCTACGATCAAAATAGTATATTGCCTTGGTTCAACAGCCTCAAGAGTTTCAAGATTTCTCCTACTCAGTCGATCTTCTTTTAGTGCTGCTACTTCTGCTCGTAATGCTTCTAATTCAGTAATTAGTTGTGTTTTTGTTTTGTGATGATCATTCATAAGCTATTACACCTTTAATTTGCACATTAAGGCAAGCAGAGGAGCAGGGGAGCAGAGGAGCAGGGGAGCAGGGGAGCAGAGGAGCAGAGGAGCAGGGGAGCAGGGGGGGAAATTTTCAACGTTTCATTAACCAAGGTGAGGGGTTAGTAATCATATTGACTAAACTGCCTAAGATTTGATTGTAAATTCTATATAGTTCTCGACCTGATTCAACATCCAAATATTTGCACTTAACAGCAAATTCAATCCAAGTCTGAGTTTCAGCAGATTCTGCCTCACAATCATTCAATTTAGCCACAAAAGCTGCCTCATATCTACGTTTTCTCCAAGCTTCTGCCAGATTTGCACAAACAGAACGTGATGACCGACGAATCTGATCAGTTAATGAAAAGCGTTCCTCAACAGGAAACTTTTTGGTGAGTTCAAAGATTTTCATTGCTGCATCAAATGCCATTTGATAAACTCTCAAGTCTTGATGATTTTTAATTGCTTCTTTTTCCATCTCCCTCACTCCCCTGCACCTCACTCCCCTGCCCCTCTGCCCCTCTGCCCCTCTGCCCCTCTGCTCCCCTGCACCTCTGCCCCTCTGCCTATTCAGGTAAAATAGAAAATTCAAACCAATATCGCATTAAAATATTGACTGTCTCTGTTAAAGCTGATGCGCCCATTGGTTTTAAGATATAGTTGTTTACCCCTGTTTGATAACAAAATTTTACGTCTTTTTGATTAGAAGATGTGGTAAACACAACAATGGGAATTGATTTTAATTCTTCATGGTTTTTGACAGCTTCTAATACTTCTCTGCCATCGGTTCCAGGTAAATTTAAATCTAAAAGAATTAAATGAGGACGCGGGGCTATTTCTGGTTCAATATAATCACCTTCTTGAAATAAAAACTCTAAGGCTGTATCCCCATCACTACAGCGATAAATGGGTTTAGTAAAATTTAAAGATTTCATAATCCGTTTGAAAGATTCAAAATCTTCATCGCTATCTTCTATCACTAATATATTTATAGATTTATCCTCACTGTTCATTTTCTTTGACAAGTGTAAAATAAAATGTCGTTCCTGCTTTTAATTTTGACTCTATCCAAATTTGTCCTCCATGTCTTTCCACAATTTTTTTGACTATGGTTAACCCTGCACCTGTTCCTCCTCCATATTGATTTTGTCCATGCAAACGCTTAAATATGCGAAAAATAGTATCTAAATGTTTTTCTCTGATGCCAATGCCATTATCTTTTACATAAAAAATTGGAATATTTTGCTGAAAACAAGGATGATCAATTAATGACCATTTTGGTTTACCTATTATCCACCCAATTTCTATTTGTTTTTCAGGCTGTTCATTATACTTAATGGCATTGCTCATTAAGTTGGTGTAAATTTCTTCTACTAAAACGCGATCAGCTTTGACAACTGGGAAATTCTGAGCTATTTGGATATTAAGGTTAAACTCAGATTGACTGATTTTGAAAATATTAAAAACATTATTAACTAAATCATTTAAGTTAATATTAGTCCGGTTTAATTCAGCACGAGATAAGCGAGAAAAATGTAGTAAGGCATTAATTAGATTTTCCATTCGCGTTGTTAATTGCATTAAAGTATCTAATTTATTCACCCCATCTGCATCTAATTGATGACGATAATCTTCTAACAAAAAATTTGCATAATTGTGAATACCTCTTAACGGTTCTTTCAAATCATGGGAAGCGATATATGCAAAAGCATCTAGTTCATTGTTGAGGTCTTGTAATTGTTCATTTATTAATGCTAATTCATCTGCTTTTTTCAGAATTATTCCGACAATCACACTGCGTAATTCAATCACTGCTTCAAGTTCATATTTTTGCCAGGGTAAGCTTTTCAATTTGACAATTTCTTGCCATTTTTCAAAGGATTTACGCGGTGAAAGTGTGAGATTACCATCCTCATCAATGTTTTTTTGTTTATCAGGTTCACCTCCCCAATTTACAGTTTGCATAACTTCAGGACGAAACCAGATAATAAAATTGCGTTGCAGTTTAGTAATAGAAATAACGATTACACCAGATGCTAATTCTTTAAACTGTTCTGCGTTTGGATAAACTTTGGGTAAACAGTCCGTATAATAAATATTATTTTGCAGACGAGGAATAACCCAATCTAGTAATTCATGAATTTGATTTTCCGAGGGAGTTTTTCCCAATAGCATGACTAAATCATGAGAAATAATCGCTGCGCCACTGGCTTTAACTAAGTGCAGTAAATTTTCTTGATTTTGTGTTAACACTTCAACAAAATTTTCTGATTCTGAGATATTTTCCACAAAATCAGATAACAGGTTTTTTAAGTGTATTTTATCAGTTAAATTTTCCGTTTCTTCCTTATTTTTTAATTCGATAGACATCAATTGTCCAACCAATTCACAGAAAGTTCTGATATGATAATAAATATATTTAGCTGTTTGATGATGACAAGCAATTAAGCCCCATAACTGATGATTTTTCAATAAAGAAATAGACATAGATGCACCTAATTTCATATTTTGTAAATATTCAATATGCAGAGGTGACACACTTCTTAAAACCGAAAAACTTAAATCTGGTGAAGTTTGAGTTAACGGAGAAAGGTTAGGAATTAAAGCAGCAGGTTGATAATTAATATCAGGAATTAAGCGTAATTTATTTAGACGATAGAGTTCTTTGGCTTGTTTGGGAATATCGCTATCAGGATAATGTAAACCTAAAAAAGGCGTTAAATCATCGCGCTTAGTTTCAGCAATAACTTCTCCTGTACCATCTTCATCAAACCGATAAATCATCACTCGATCAAATCCGGTAACTTCTCTAATTTCTTCAGCAATTAATTGACTTAAAGTGCTGAGATTATCTGCGTTTTGAATTTTGGTGAGCAGTTGACGAGTTAATTGATAAAATCGGAAGAAATCATAAGGTTCATCTCCATTGCAGGGTTCAAGTTCCAGGATTAATAAATTATCCAGTGAGCGATGAACTATCCCATAAAAAGGAATGATTTGTTGTTGTGAATTTAATACTTTTAAATTTAGGGGATTTATTGCTTCAAAATCTCTTGCTAAACATTGAATTATTGAATTGATATCTTCTGCATTGAAGAGTTTATTTAAACTTTGATTTAATAACTCATGGGGTGAATATCCTAGAATTAATTCAGTATTATCGCTAATTTGCGAAATCTGTAAATCTTCTTCATTAAAAATCAAAAAAATGCCATGCGGTTGAATAGCATTAGGAATATGAATTGGTTCGCGATCGCAATTAGTAAGAGTAATCGGTTGATCAACAATGTAATCAATAGAAATCATATTTTTATTTATACTCATTTTATGTTGTTTCAATGTGCTGAACAAATACAATTTCTTCCCTGTGCTTTTGCCTGGTAGAGTGCAATATCTGCTTTTTGGTAAAGTGTTTGTAAATCTTTGGCATCATCAGGAACTTGAGCGATTCCTGCACTAAATGTTACTTTAAATTTAGTTCCATTTTGTACAGTAAATAAATTCTGACTAAATTGCTGAAGCACTTGTGCTAATCGTCCTATTCCATCTTCTCTAGATGTACCATACATTCCTACCACAAATTCTTCACCACCCCAACGCCCAACGACATCTTCCTGTCTAAAGGATTGATTGAGAAGTTTACCAAAATAATTGAGAACACGGTCTCCCATTTCATGCCCATATTGATCATTAATAGATTTGAAGTTATCTAAATCCAACATTGCTAAACTAAAAGGTTGTTGTTGTCGTTGTGCTAACTGTAGCAATCTTGTTAAGTCCTGTAATACTTTTCGCCGCAGACTTAATCCTGTGAGCGCATCTATTTCTGTCAATTTCCACAGTTGGCGTTGTTCTAACCTGGTTCGCACACGGGTTAGTAATTCCGTTGGTACAATTGGTTTAGTTAAAAAATCATCAGCACCAACTATAAAACTACGTTGGATAGTTTCAATATCAGTGTGAGCAGATAAAAACAAAACAGGTAAACGATTCCATCGGGCATCAGTACGGACTACTGAACACAAATCAAACCCACTCCAAACGTTAACTTGTTCACTGTTCTGATGAGAGAGATAAACTACACTAAATTCAACATCCAAAATTAACAAATCAGGAACTGTTTGCTCTAGTGTTTCCCAGAATTTATGAGGTTGATCTAAAAGAGTCAAGTGATAGCCAGATGGTTCTAACAAAGTACGGAGAAGATTTAGCAAACCTGGATCATCATCAACAATTAATAACCTAGCGATAGGCTGCTTCACTTGCTGTATTGCTTGGATTACAGTTGCTAATACTTGACTTGGGGAAATGGGTTTTTGTAAAAAACATTTACTTCCTAAACGTGCTGCCTCTACTCGTTGAGCAAAAGAATTTTCAGCAGTCAGCATGACAACGGGAATTTCTGGGTATTGCTTACGTATTATTGCCAAAAAATCTAACCCATTTTCTGTAGAATCAGGAAAATTGATATCCAATAAAATCACATCAAAATGATGAGCTAAAAATTCCTGTGCTTGTTGGAGATTAACGGCAATTTTAGCTTGAAAACCCCAATTTGTTGCTTCCATTGCCATCTGCTTGGCTAAGGGCAAGTCATCATCTACAATCAGCAGTGATGCTGAAGGAATAGTAGAGGCTGAAGATAAACATTCTGCTTGATTTTCACAGCCGTATTGTGAAATTTCCTGCTGTAACTGCGTTATCAGTTGTCCCAAATGTGCAATTTCTGTTGCTTCTAATTCTTGCTCTTGTTTAAGAAGTTGCTGAATTTGGCGGGAAATTTGCGAAGCTGTATCTAAACCAAAACAACCTAAAGAACCAATTAGGGTATGTGCTTCTTTTTCCGCTTCCCGTTGTTGTGTGGGTGTGAGTGTGCCATTTTCTAAAGAGGTAATGGCTTGTTCTATGATAGAGAGGCGATCGCTATAAGAATCGCGATATTTCTCCCAAATAGCTTTTAGTTCCGACGCAACACTAACAACAGAGGTAATTTCTTCTTGACAGTCTTTGCTTAAAAGTTCCGGCTGTTTGAGCCGATACCCTTGTTTATAAATCGTTTCTAATATATCTCGAACACCCGCTTTTTTAAGTTTTTGCCGTAAACCTTTAATATGTGCGCGGACTGCTCCCTCACTGGGAAATTCATCTCCTGTCCAGAGCCGATCTAGTAAACGATTAGTGCTAAAAATTTGCTCAGGATGTCGCAGAAATAATTCTAGTATTTCATATTCTTTAGCAGCTAGATAAATCGGCTTTTCTCGATATGTGACTTCACAACTATTCGGGTTTAGTGACAAATCACCCCAAGTTAATAAAGGTGTTTTTTGTGTTTGATTTCTTCTGAATAAGGCTCGAATTCGAGCTAATAATTCATCTATCTCAAAAGGTTTGGCTAAGTAATCATCAGCACCAGCATCCAAGCCCATGACTTTATTTGTCACTGCGTCTAATGCTGTCATTAATATTACTGGTGTGTCTCGATTAGGATTAAGGTTAGAAGACTGATTAGTGCGGAGTTGTTTACAGAAAGTAATGCCATCCAATTTCGGTAACATCACATCTAAGAGAATCAGATCATAAGTATAAACTTCCGCTAAATTCCATCCTGCTTGTCCATCTTGGGCTAACTCAATCTGATAGCGTTGTTTGGACAACGTTATTTGTAGCAGTTGGGCAATATTTCTATCATCTTCAACACAAAGAATTTTCACATGGGTTAATCCTTGGTGCTTTTATCTAATTGCGTGTTTAATTCATACTGTTATGTACTCAAGATTAGCATTTTCTAGCCAATAGAGATACCAGTCTTCATGAATAGGGAGCCAGCAAGGATTAGTTGCTTGTCCACCATACCAGTCAAAAGTCACTAAACTGAAGGCAGCAGAAGACAAGGGTTCGCACTGTGAAAAATCATGCTCAATCCAAACTACAAACTTCGGATTCAGACCAAATTCCTTTACTACCAGATTTGCTAGATTCTCAACCGCTGGGATTGTCAAGAAACCTATTTTTGCACTAATTTTGGAAAAGATGACTATTTGTATTTGTGGAGCAGGTAAGTAGATACGCAGTTGATATTGGTGTTTTTCTGCGCCAAATACTTCCTGAATCACACTGTAAGGTGAAATTTGGTGAATAAATTTCATGATATTTTGACTTTTGAAATATTTTCTCTAAGGGACAGTTAAACTAAAACCAGAGGGCGTTTTGCTAATGGATTAACCAGCGTATTCAGACTTTTTTGCTCGAATAATGGCATTTCTTGCCAGCAACTGCGACAGAACCAATAAATATGATGTTGGTGAAAGTTGCGCGTCATGGTGTTGGAGCAGCAAGGACAGGTATTCATAAAATTCTCAAAATCTTTTACTAAATTTGTTTGGCTATAAATAGAGAGAGAATTGAAGCAATCTCATTGAATTTGAAGCTATGACAAATTTGTGAAATATTTGTGAATAGGGGTTAAATATTACAGAAATATAATTAGGACTTACGCAAGATTGAACTCAAAACCTGATTCTTGCGTAGGGGTAATACCGCAACGGGCAAGCAAGCTACATGAATTACCCCTACTTCCGTTCTGTTTTGCGTAAGTCCTGTAATTAAATAAATTTTTTTATAAATAATTTTAGCTTTTTGTGTATTTAAGTCACAAAAATATCAAATGTTCAATAGATCCCCGACTGCTCAAGCGTAAGTCCTTATTAAACTACTTATTACAATAAATTTACACTTTCTCTGAGGTGAGGACTTAGCAAAGTCCGCCAAGCTTTCAGCTTTTTACTGTAATCTATTCGGCAAGTATTCTGTCTTTGCGGAGGTATACCTATCTTCTCTACCAAAACATCATATTTTTGTGGTTCTTTACCATAAACCAAACAAATAATATTATAAAATCTCTGATAATTCAAAGAGTGTTCATCCCAAAAAGATAAATCTTGACTTACACTTGCTATTTCCTGGTTGCCAGATAATCCAAATTGAATAGCAGATGCTAAAGCAGCATATTCCTGTCCTAATTCTGATAATAAAATTGTCGAAAATTCATCAACAGTATCTTCTTCTTTGCCAGTTACAGGTAAATCTAATTCTTCGATGAGTGTATGTCCCAATTCATGGAAAAAAGTAAAAACAGTTGTACCAGCTACCCGTCGATTAACTTTATTGATGACTTCAGGTTGATTTATATTCAATTCCCTTGATTGATAGTAGTCCATAAATACCTCAGTGAATCTATCTATTAATTCATAGCAAATAGTAATACTATGTTCAGAAGGTTTATAGTATGCGTTGACAGCACCACAGTCACCCAAAATAACTTTGACATCATTGGGCATAATTAAAACTCTATTTAGCTTTTGGGCTAATTTTTCAAATGATTGATATTTTTGAAATCTTTCTTGTCTTTGTATAGAATGTTTGCGCTGTAAAGGAGTATAAACTACTTGAAATTTTCCTGTAGCATCTACACTACTATTTGTGCTTATTGCGTTAGTATTACTAATTAACTTAACTTGAGTTGGCTTGACAATAGGATTGATAAAAATAATAATTATCCCCACAGTTAGAATACTGATAAATAATAAAATTTTCAGTTTCAGCCCAATAGGATGTAAATATTTAAACAGGTCAGACATACTGTGGGTTAGACATTTTGATTAAAAGATTCAAAATTGAAACCAGTTTGAGTCTTGGTATGAACCCAAAAATTACGAATTATGTTTGCGTAGCGTATCCGCAGGAAATAAGTAAGTCAACTTCATTAAATGTAAAATGCTCATGATACATATACCCAACTGTTCCATGAAGTCGGGAATCTGAGTATTACATTTTTTAAGTCGAAGCCGCTTGCTAAATCTCAGATCTATCTATAGGAGGATGATAATAAACTAAACTTTTGCAATATTTTTGTCAACTTTTTAAAAATAAAAACAGCAAATTGCTGTTTATTAGGCGAATGGAACTTGATAAATTACCGCAGCTATTACCGCATCAAGTTATAAACCGCCTAGAATAATTCATAAGGACTAATGACTAATGACTAATGACTATTTTATTTCTTTGGATCATGATCCAGCCTATAATTATCAGCAATGCTCCCAAAGCCAAGAATCCTAAATCCCAAGCTAACTGATTGGGACCTGGTTTTACATGATGGATACCGAGAATTTGGTGGTCTATAAGTCCTTCAACCAAATCAAACAACCCAGTACCGATAAGTAGTGACCCAACAAAAGTCTGTGATGACCAAGCAACATCTTCACGCTTGCCAGCTTGCCACAGTAAAATTACACCTATCACAGTCAATATCCAGTCTAAAGCATGAAATAAACCATCCCAGACCATGTTTAAATCTATATTTGAGATGGTTGTTAGTGGTTGAACGTTACTGATCATGTGATGCCATTGGAGAATTTGATGCAGCAAGATGCCATCAATAAAGCCTCCCAGTCCTAAACCAAGGAAAATTCCCGCAGCAATTAGTAGTGTAATTCCTTTATTTGCCTCATTCTTAGCCTTCATATCAACCTCAAAAATCAATGTAGGCTACCAAAATAAAACTGTTCTGCGAGTCATATCTTCTCTCTTGAGGCTAGTACCGCTGCGCGGAAGTGAAACAGGAATATAAAATTTAAATATAAAAGAGCAATTTTCAAATGACTATTTACTTTTACAAAGTTTGGCAGCCCTATGGCTGTTTTTCTAACTTTTCTCTTCACCCTATCGAAATCGAGGGTGTTTACTGGCCAACAGTTGAGCATTATTATCAAGCGCAAAAGTTTGTTGGTAGTGACGATGCAGTTATTATACCCTTAATTCATGCTGCTCCTACCCCTGACGAAGCAGCCGCTTTAGGAAGATGTAGCACTCGCAAACTTCGCCCAGACTGGGAGATAGTCAAAATTGATGTAATGCGAGCAGCTGTACTTAAAAAATTTCTTACTCATCCAGAAATCCGAGAAGTGCTTTTGGTGACAGGTGATGAAGTTCTGGTGGAAAACTCACCCACAGATTATTTTTGGGGCTGTGGTGCAGATAAGACTGGTCAAAATCATCTAGGTAAAATCCTCATGAGTGTGCGTGAAGAAATTCGTCAGTTACTGTTTTTAACTGCAATCACCAATTCATAAGTCAAAACTATGAAAATTATAATGCCTTTGCCGCTATGAAAAATTGACATATTTTGTAACGTTTACAGACTGGTAAAATTATTTAGTAGCGCCCATATGGGAAGGCAAAACGCCTACATGGGAAACCCCCTAAACCTGCGCTGACTCATCTGTTTCTGGAAAGTTAACAGAATTTTTATGAAGGAGGAAATTCTTTCAGCAAAATTACTTAAAAAATAGCGGGATGTTTTTTGAAGAAATCATAATAAAACTTTAAAAAAAGTAACAAAAAGTAGATGATTTGGCTTTGATTACTGTAAAACAAAGAAAATTAAAATAAGTGAATATACCGAGAATTTTTATAAATTCTAGATATAAATTTTGTGATATTATGTAAAAAATGATAAAATTTATTCAATAAAAGATAATAAATCTACAAGTGTTAAAGTTATAACTTTACATAAGACAAAAGATTAAAAAATTATATTTTTGACAAGGTGAAGATTAGTAATGACTTTTACCGAGAAGCCAGAAAGTTGGCCGCAAAGCTCAGATCAAGAAACTTTACTGCATCGGATGATCAAGCAGATTAGGCGATCGCTTGATCTCCAAGAAATATTAACCACAACTGTGACTGAAGTGCGTTCATTCTTGGGAACCGATCGCGTAAAAATATATAGATTTGACGCTGATGGTAGCGGTGAAGTCATTGCTGAATCTATTCATCAACAACGTCTGCCATCATTATTAGGACTTCATTTCCCAGCAAATGACATTCCAGCTTCAGCCAGAGAGATGTTTTTGTTAGCGAGGCAACGCTCAATAGTAGATGTGGCTGCGGGGATAATCGGGTTATCGCCACTCAAATCAGCAAAAAATGGCAAAGCCTTACTTACACAGAATATTCACTATCGGCAACTAGACTCATGTCATATTCAGTATTTAAAGGCCATGGGCGTACAGTCTTCCCTGGTAGTACCAATTTTAGAATATGACCCAAGAGGAGAATCGAAACAGCCAAAACTTTGGGGGTTGCTGGTTTCCCACGACAGCCAAGCGCGAACTATTTTGAAGCGAGAACTCAAAGTAGTACAACAAATAGCCGATCAAGTGGCGATCGCCATTTCTCAAAGTAACCTACTGAGCGAAGCTAGAGCCAAGCAACAGCGAGAAGCCATAATTAACCAAGTCACAACCCTCTTACATCAACTGCCAACAATTCGACTACAGCAAGCACTAGAAACCACAACAGCATCCTTTAGTGGCATAGGTGGCAGGCTTTATATTGAACAGAGTGGAGAACTATATACCTGTGGAGAACAACCGCAACTAGCTTATGAACTAGAAGATAGTGTGAATGAACAGCATCCCGTGTGGGAACACTGGATGCTAGAGTACAAAAGAGGTGAAATTTGGGCAATTTCCGACCTTTACAAAGAACCTAACTTGAGTGTTTTATTCCCGGCCTTTCAATCCACTCGGATTCGGGGGTTCATGGTCATTTCCCTAAACTACCGCGAAAAATTTATTGGTGTGTTAACCATTTTTCGCCCAGAATTTGATAGTGAAATTCTCTGGGCTGGAAGATACGACGATAATAAGCATCAAGAATTACCGCGTCTTTCTTTTGAGGTGTGGAGAGAGGAAAAAAAAGGACAAGCACCTGCCTGGAAACCGGAAGACATATCACTAGCACAAGCTTTGTGTCATAACTTCTCAATGGCAATTCAGCAGCAGTTAACAACCCAAGAACTACAGGTGCTGAATACCAACCTAGAAATCAGAGTACAGGAACAAACTGCTGAGATAGAGAAAACCTTACTGCTAACCAAGGCACTCAAGCAAGTCACAGATCAGATTCGCAGAACCTTGGACTTGAATACAATTCTACAAACCATCGTCCGAGAAGTCCGTCCCTTACTCAATTCTGACCGGGTGCTGATTTATCAGTTAATGAGTGAATTTGATGGTGAAGTGATTGTGGAAGAATTCAATGGTAATTGGCAGTCAGTTTTGGGGCTGAAGTTATCATCGGAATGCTTTCCTCAAGACTATATCCAACTTTACTTGGAGGGTAGGGTCAGGGCGATTAACGATGTCTCCACAGATGTCTTGAGTCCTTGCCATCGAGAATTCTTGGTAAGTATGCAAGTCCAAGCTAACTTAATTGTACCCATCAAAATGGGAAACCAACTTTGGGGTTTATTAGTTGCCCACCACTGTGAATCTCCTAGAATTTGGCAGGATGCAGAAATTGATTTACTGCAACAGTTAGCAGACCAAGCAGCGATCGCAATTCAGCAAGCGCAACTATATGAACAAAGCTGTGCAGCCGAAGCTAAAGCCACAGCCAAAGCGGCACAGCTAGAGCAGACCCTACATCAACTGCAAGAAACCCAGTCTAAATTAATTCACACTGAAAAAATGTCCGGTTTAGGACAGTTAGTGGCAGGTATAGCTCACGAAATCAACAACCCTGTTAACTTTATCTATGGCAACCTCTGTCATGCCAGCAACTACACCAAAGATTTGCTCAAGCTTTTAGAACTCTACCAGTCCCAATATCCCAATCCCAATAGTGAAATTCGTTCCACTATGGAAGCCATCGACTTTAATTTTTTGGTGCAAGACCTACCAAAAATTATGTCATCAATGCGATTAGGCTCAGATCGCATCCGTTCAATAGTGCTGTCATTACGTAATTTTTCCCGCCTGGATGAAGCTGAAAACAAGCGTGTTGATTTGCATGAAGGCATTGATAACACTTTATTGATTTTGCAACATCGGCTGAAACCACATGGACATTTTCCGGGCATTACGGTGATCAAGGACTATGGTGAGTTACCAAAAGTAGAATGCTATGCCGGACAAATGAATCAGGTATTCATGAATGTCATTAACAATGCCATTGATGTCTTAACCGATGAGATAGAACAAAATACCCAATTAATTGATACTAAACCTTTACCCACTATTCGTATTTCTACCAGAGTCACAACACAAAATCCCTATTTGTTAATCAGCATTGCAGATAATGGACCAGGTATGAGTAAAGACGTGAAAAAACGGATATTTGATCCATTTTTTACTACCAAGCCTGTAGGTAAGGGTACAGGACTAGGATTGGCAATAAGCTACCAAATTGTTGTAGAAAAACATGGTGGACTGATGGAATGTATATCAGAACCAGGGAAAGGTACAGAATTCTGGATTGAAATTCCCTTGAAATTACAAGGAGGTAACAGGGAATAGGTGACAGGTGACAGAAGGCAAGAGGCAAGAGGCAAGAGGCACAGAGATGGGGAAAATAAATAATTGCCTATTCTCTATTCCCTATTCCCTATGACTGTCTGAAATCATACTGTTAACAGAGTTGTTTCAAAACTTAAAATATTAATGAGTAAATCCTATAAAATATCAATAAACTATAAACCCTGGCCAATAAATTATTTAAGTCGTGAACTACCTACACTGACTCTTCGAGTACAGTGTAGGCTTCCTGTCCAACATAAAGCGTAGTAGTAGATTTCTTGCGTCCTCTATTACTGCGACTTACATCTGGGCGACAGGCTTTATCCCCCGTTCCAGAGGAGCCAGCGCCGTGGGCGGGTTTCCCGACTTGAGGCGACTGGCGTGTCAAAATCCGTAGTCCCTCATCTCTGAGGTTAATAGCTGCGTTCACATCCCGATCATGCTTTGTATAGCAGTTTTCGCAAGTCCAGAATCTTACATCTAGGGACAAACTACCAACTTGGTTTAAGCACAGATGACAGGTTTTTGAACTAGGGAAAAATCTATCTACTTCTTGGTAAATCTTTCCCTCTATCTCTGCCTTATATTTCAGCATTGTGCAAAACATTCCCCAACCAACCTGATGGATGGATTTAGCTAGGCAGTGGTTTTGCATCATGCCCTTAATATTAAGATTTTCAACCACAATCACTTGGTTTTCGTTAACTATCCTACGAGATAGTTTGTGGAGAAAATCTTCACGGCAGTTAGTAATTTTTCTGTGAACTCTAGCAACTTTTTTTCTAGATTTAATCCGGTTATTAGAACCTTTTTGCTTTCTAGATAATTGTTGCTGTTTGAGTTTTAAATTTCTCTCATGTCTATTTAGTATTCTAGGGTTATCAAACTTAGACCCATCACTGGTAATAGCAAAATGAGTTATTCCCAAATCAATTCCTATAGCTTTACCATCCATGCTACCAACTGGTTTATCCTTGCCGTCATCAAGTAGAATCGCTGCAAAGTATTGGTTAGAGCAGTTTTTAGAGATAGTTACGGTCTTGACTTTTCCTTCAATAGGTCTATGAATTATTGCTGATACATCCCCTATTTTGGGGAAGGTTAAGTAACCGTCAGCAATCTTTACATTTTGAGGATACTGTATTGACTGTTTATTATACTTTGACTTGAAGTTCGGATATTTGGCTCTTTTTTCAAAGAAGTTATTAAAAGCCACTCCTAGATTTAAGCAGACTTGTTGTAAGCACTGAGAGTAAGTTAACGCCAGCCAGTCATGCTCTTTTTTAAGTTGGGGAATTAGCTTTTTGACTTCATATCCAGATAGTCCTTTACCCGTTTCTTTGTATGTTTGGTTCATCAAGTTCAGGCAATAATTCCACAGCCAACGACAAGAACCAAAAGCTTGTGCTAGTGATTGCTGTTGTTGGGCATCTGGATATAACCTGACTTTGACTACCTTTAGCATTTTAGAGTGAAATCAATTTTCTATAAATCATCCTAGCACAATATTTTGTTCGTTTCCGACCTATCTCCTCCCTCTCTGCGAGACGCTACGCGAACGCTTTCAGCATTGGTCGGAAGATTGTCGTCAACTCACGCCCAATTCATCTCATCACTTCCGCTATCGCGGTAAGTGAGAGGCTTCTTGCTGTTCAAGCTAAATCAACCTAGTTGCTCAACTTTTCTTTACTCATATTTAATCGAAAAGTAAAGTTTAGTTGCAAATATACCCACTCAAATTTAGAGGTGTTATTCTAATAATTGAAGCTACAGAAGAAAGCTTCCCTGGCAGATCAAACAGCTAGAGTTGAAATGTAGTAAGAGGTTAAAACGCTGTTAAATTCCTATCTGTCTCGTCAAAACAACACAACACCCAACGCGAACGCTGATATTCCCTCAAATTTTTGAGAATCAGGGGGCAATGTAACTGGTTTTCATTACTTGTTTATCAAGGTGATGAAAGGTAGTACATCCCTGGCTAGAATAAACAAGGGGAGGGAAAAACTAAGCTAGTAGATGTTGGGTGTTGTTGTTGTTGTGTTTGGGAATAGGCAAGAGGCAAAAGTTGATGGATTTTCTCCGGTCGCCAGTCCCCAGTCCCCAATTTATGCGTAAGTTTGTACTACAATTGAATAGGAAAAGACAGTTTAAATAGCGATTTATGTCAATAATTGCGCTCAGAGCGTGGTATCTACAGGATTATGAACCAATTACGGAATTGGAAAAACGTCCTCCAGACATTCGTCTGAGTAAAAAAAGCCTGCTCAAATCAGGATTGCGTGCCGACTTTTTAGAAGATAGTGATGAAGTCAAAGCCTCAACTTGGTTTAGGCGCTATCTGGAAGGTGAAAATATTGAATTTTATATTGAGGGTAGCGGGGGTTATTGTGTAGCGAATATTGACTTGATTAGTCATGAAATTTATTTGACTAAACAGGCGTTGTTAGCGCAGTTAGAACCAACGATTTTTTTCTGCTATCAAACTGAGTATGCAAAAGCTAGTGATCTGCTGAGAGAAGAACTGCAAGAAAGCTTGAAAACTTTAAATGGGAAATCCCGTCTACCCCTAACATTAATAGAATCATCCCGTCCCAGCAATGCACCTCTGCGTCTGAATCGCACCATGATGCGGAAAATCCGTAAGAGTTTATTATTTATTGCGGATACCACACCTATTACCAGCGTTGATGGGAAAGAAACCTGTCAATTAATTCCCAGTCCTAACGTCTGTGTAGAAATTGGTTATGCGGTTGAAAATAAGCGGTCTGAACAAATTTTACTAGCACAAATGCAACGTCCGGAATTAGAGGGGCAGTTTCCCTTTGATTTACCTATGCAGCAGTTTTTACCATTTTCGGACAGTGCAGAACTGAATAAAATCCTCACTGTGACTATTGAAAATCAATTAGCACGATTTAAACTATTTTTTTGAATTTTTTAGGCTTATATCATGTTCGCCTGAATCCTTACGATAAAATTGATGCTGAGATTTTGAAATATAAAAACTCTGACAATTTTATCTCGTAATTGATTTACCGAACCTGATATTAAGTAAGTGGGCGTTAAAAAATATAATATAAACCTAACCCCCCAACCCCCTTCCCTGCTAGGGAAGGGGGAGTCAAAGCCTCTCTCCTGGTAGGGGAGAGGTTTGGAGAGAGGTTTTATATTTAATTGTGCCAAGTTACTTACGCAAAATGTAGCTGAAAACCTTATTCTTACGTAGCGGTAATTCATGAATTACCGCTACTTTCGTTCTGTTTTGCGTAAGTCCTGTTTTTTCTCAATACCCAGATCCCCCTCAATCCCCTTTATTAAAGGGTTAGGGGGGAGCTAAATAGGGCTTGCTGAATAAATTGGAAAACTTTACAGGTAAAAGGTTTGAGGCATTTTGACTTTCAAAAAGTGCAAGATTTTATGGCGTGGGAACTTGAAAACCTTGCATTTCAGTTTGATTCCCAGTAAAAATTGCTCCCATCCAACTCTTGAAACTGTTCCCTGTTCCCTGTTCCCTGTTCCCTGTTCCCTGTTCCCTGTCTCCACGACAAGACTTTTTCAGCAAACCCTAAATATTTTTGATACATCACCAACGACTTTTAAAACATCCTCGCAGAAGTTGGAAATATCTATCATGAACAATCGGGAACTGTTTCCGAGGGAGGAAGCGTCATTGTGCGAAAGTGAAAGTTCTCAACTCTTCCCCTACTTTGGTACATCTGCCACTTCTCCCGTATACTTCCCCTTTTCATTGGGGGCTAATGTGGTTAACAATGGGTTGGATGTATTAAAAATAATGTGAATTTATGCCTAGAACTCCAAACGAATATGCCGTCTACATACTGTTGGAAAGTGGTCATCGGGAAGAAGTGCGCTTTCCCACTATTCAAGAGTTTCAAAAGTGGTATAGTGGTGAACTTGTACCAAAGTCTGCTTCTAATGATTTTATCAGCGTACCGATTAAGAATATTCAAGGCGAATATATGGTGGTACGCCCTTCTCGGATTGTAGGGATTCGGGTAGAACCAATTTTTAGTTCTAGTATTGAAAGATGATCAGAAAAACCCTTGCTTTGTTCTCCTTGAGTCTGGGAATTGCTTTTGTAAATCCAGTTAGCTCAATTGTAGCTCAAGTTACCATTCCCCAGCAAGTACCAGTACCGAGTACTCCTGAAGTTTTACCACCACTCCAACCCATTACCCCGGAAGCTGCTTGTAACTCCCAAAATTGCTTGGGTTGGGATGAGCAACTTTGGGGTGGAAATGGCGATCGCCAAGCTTTGTTAACTTCGATTGATAATAGTTTGCGTTATCTGGGAACGAATAAAGCAGCCACAGCGTATGCTAATTACCAGATTAAGGAGATTACCCTAGATCGGGTGCGTCGGAGTTTGTTACGCTTCCGGGAACTGGTTGTTAGTTCTACGTCAGCAGCTGAACTACAAGCAGCTGTTCATCGGGAGTTTGCGTTTTACCAGTCTATAGGTAACGATGGCAAGGGTACGGTCAAATTTACTGCCTATTACGAGCCTGTGTATACTGCCAGCCGTGTGAGAACTTCAGTATACAAATATCCCCTGTATAGAGTACCATCCGATTTTAAAGAATGGGCTAAACCTCATCCCAAACGGGTTGATTTAGAAGGTAAAAATGGTTTATTGGGAAATAAAAGTCGGTTACGTGGGTTAGAAATGCTTTGGTTCCGCGATCGCATGGATGCTTACATGATCCATATCCAAGGTTCTGCCCAAATTAGATTAACAAATGGACAGAGAACCTCTGTGGGTTTTGCAGGAGGAACAGATTATCCGTGGACGAGTATCGGGGGACAACTAGCAAAAGATGGCAAACTGCCACTCAGCGGTTTAACCATGCCCAAGTTAATTAGTTATTTCCGTAAACATCCCAAAGAGTTAAGTAATTATTTACCACGCTGGGAAAGATTTGTTTTCTTTCAAGAAACTAACGGTACGGCAGCTACAGGTAGCATTAGCGTCCCTGTAACAGCAGAACGTTCCATTGCTACAGATAAATCTCTCATGCCTCCGGGCGCACTAGCACTGATTAACAACTCATTTCCTTATCCTGCGGGTGGAGGTAGATTGGAGTCTCGGAGAGTTAGCCGCTTTGTCTTAGATCAAGATACAGGCAGTGCGATTAAAGGACCAGGAAGAGTAGATTATTTTATGGGTACTGGTAAATTAGCAGGCGATCGCGCTGGGATTACAGGTGGTAACGGTTCACTGTATTATTTATTGTTGAAAGAATAGGTAATAGGTGACAGGTAACAGGTGACAGGTGACAGCGATGAGTGATAACTGATCCATCTTCCCTGCTCCCTGCTCCCCTGCCTTTTCCCAGTTCCCAGTCCCCAGTCCCCAGTCCCCAGTCCCCAGTCCCCAGTCCCTAATATGGTGGATAAGCAAAATCATCATCATCAGCATAAACATAAGAACTGGTAACACCAGGCATTTCTGCTTTAGAAATGTCTGGTTTAATGACTTCCTTACCAAATTCTTTGTATTCTTCAAAAGCCTTACAAATTATTTCCGACTCAGGGGAATCTGAGGCGATCATATAATCAGTTAAAGTGGAAACTGTCGGATGTTTGTAATCTACAGTTGAAGCCACCAAAGCAATATTAGGTTCAATACCTCTTTCCTCACATTCAATGATGGGGCAAAAAATCCCGTGAGCATGAAATAACGGACCTTTGGGAGTTAATGGTTTCTTCTGAAAACCTGCATAAGCTTTTTCTAATTCTCCAGCAAAACCACCAGTAATTCTACCTTGTTGATATTCAACGTAACTCTTACCAAAACTAGCACCGGCTGAACCACTAAGAGTTAATTGTAAGGGTGATTGATGTAAAAACTTTTTATCTTCACCCACTAAAAAAATTAGATGGCGAGTATAAATTTTAAATTTAAGTTTATCAGCTAAAATTTCATCCTTGTAATCTTTGTATGTACCCAGTCTAATCTTTGTTTCCCGGTCTTGAACAGACAAAGGACCACGACGAACAATGACTAATCTGGGAGTAGTGCTAATAAACACCTTTTCGACTTCTCCAGAATTAAATTCATGGTCTACCTGTTGCCAGTTATCATCTGGTTGAAAACCAACAGCTTGGGCATTATCCCTGCTAATAGCTAAACCGTAACTCTGTAAACCATCTGTACCATAGCGAGGATTGATCATTAACCCCCAAGGGAGGACTTGGGATGGTGGGGCGTTAAATTTTTCGTCTTCAAAGTCGAATTTAGCAGATGCTTTCATGATCTTAGAATATCAGCGTGTTTAATCTTACAACTTTATCTTTTGTACCATAATTTGTACCATCCATCTGGGATGTGTGGCACTTTCTGAATTAGATTTTAACAATTTCGGTTTGGCTGTTGTTGGTTTGGGTTTAAGTAGGGGTAATTGGGTATAATTGCTACATGAGTTGGGAGAAGAGGGAATGAACCACGAAGGAGCGAAGAACACGAAGGAAGAGGAAAGAAGAGAAGAAGAAAGAAGAATGAGGAGGTTTAGTGATGAGGTGGAGAGTTTGTCTTATGCTGTGATTGGTGCTGCTATTGAGGTACATCGGGTGTTGGGGGCGGGTTTTTTGGAGAGGGTATATCATGAGGCGTTAGTTACTGAGTTTCGTTTGCGTGGTATACCTCATAAGTCTAAACATTTGGTAGCGATAAGGTATAAAGGTCATCCGGTAGGTGAGGGGGAGTTAGATTTTTTGGTTGGTGATTCAATTATTGTTGAGTTGAAAGCTGTGGAAAAGTTATCTCCTATTCATGAAGCGCAGGTTATTTCTTATTTAAAAATGACTAATTGCCCTCTTGGTCTTTTGATTAATTTTAATGTTCCCGTTCTCAAAGAAGGTATTAAACGAATTATCCTTTCTTCTTAACTCTTCCTCTTCTTCTCTCTTCTTCCTCTTCCTTCGTGTTCTTCGTGTCTTCGTGGTTCGTTAAAATTCATATTTTAAACACAAACAGAAAAAATAATTATTGCATTCTATGGAAATTGAAGAAATACAACCTAATATTCTAGGGGAAAAAACTTTTGAATTAATATGCCACTGGAATAATAATTTTGATAAGCCAGAAGAAATAGAGAAATCATCAGAATATAATATTTTTCGCCAATATGTAGAAATACCTTTTGAAATATTTTGTGAAGAAGTAGCTAAAGGGTTGCCTCCATATTTTAGTATTAATTTGATTAAAAAAACTCAAGATACTCTAAGAAATAAAAATACTTTATGTTTAAGAGCTTGTTTTACCAGAAGTAGATTATTAAATATCGAAATGACAAACGGCGGAATAGTCCTATTTACTGATAAAAATGTTCATGAAGAAATGATCAATAAAATAGCTAAAAATAAACCTGAAGAATTCGCAAGTTTACTTCTTAAAAGTTATCTGAAGATCGAACCAAATCAATTTACATTGCCTTGGTTTCATATCCGTAGCAATTCCTATATATCTTTAATCAACAAAGTACAAGGATGGTTTAAACAATGGCTACCGTTGATAATACTAGCAACTTGTGACGATCCTATACCACTTATTAATCATTTATACAATCCCAATAACTATGATTTAGACTGGGATGAAACAGGATTTTCTGAAAAAGAATTACAATGTTGGTTACGTGCTATCAATCGAAAAGGACAAGCTATTATATATGGTTCACCAGGAACAGGAAAAACATTTATTGCAAAACAATTAGCACAACAATTAGTTGGTAATTATGGTTTTTATGAACTTGTCCAATTTCATCCAGCATACACCTATGAAGACTTTATTCAAGGTATCCGCCCTCAAAGTGAAGATGGTAAATTAACATATCCACTTGTTCCCGGTAGATTTTTAGAATTTTGCAAAAAAGCAGAATTTTGTCAAGATACTTGTGTTCTGATAATAGATGAAATAAACCGTGCAAATTTACCACAGGTTTTTGGTGAATTAATGTATTTACTAGAATACCGTGATCAAGAAATTCCTCTTGCTGGTGGTAATAAATTTCGTATTCCTGAAAATGTCCGTATTATCGGCACAATGAACACCGCAGATCGTTCTATTGCACAAATTGATCACGCTTTACGTCGTCGTTTTGCATTTATTGAATTGCGTCCTAATTATGATTTGATTCTGAAATATCATGATGATTTAAATTTAGCTAATAATTTAATTAAGATTTTAAAAGAATTAAATCACGCAATTGATGACAAAAACTATGAAATTGGTATTTCTTTCTTTTTAACTCCTAACCTTAGAGAAGATATAGAAGATATTTGGAAGATGGAAATTGAACCTTATTTAGAAGAATACTTTTTTAATAACCCAGAAAAAGTAGATAAGTTTCGCTGGAATAATATCAAGTAATGACTAACTATATGAACTCAACAAATTTACAAATTATTGAAATCACAGAATATCAAAATAAATATTTTTCTCATGATGAAATTTCCGAAGAATACGGAATTACATTATATGAAAAATATCAAAACCAAGTAGATGTAGAATTTCCTAGTTACAAAACTCGCTATCAATGGAAATTAACCGCTAAAGGTTGGCATTTTTAAAACAACTCTTTTCTGAAATTATCTAGCCATATCTGGGACGATGTTCCGCTTACTCATTTCTGATATTGAGTAGAGATAGATATCAGTGGTGAACATAGCGATCGCTATTTGAAGAATGTAACCTCAATTTTGAGAAGTCAGGATCTGGGTATTAGAAACTCCTTAATAACTTGATTATTTTTTGAATTTCAGGAAATATAAGAGTTTTTGCTGTAGGTATAATCAATATTTTCGATTATCCTAGCTTTAGAGGGTTTTCGAGCAATTTCAGGGGAAATACCAAAAATGAACGCTATTAAGAAGATAGGAATTACTGCTATATCTGGAATGATGCTTTTAACACTACCATCCGTAGCCACAGCTAATGATCCGGGTGGTTGTTTTATGGTGACATCATCAGGTAAAACAGTCAGTTTGGGACAACTCTGCGGAATGACACCACCACCATCAACTCCCAAGGTTTTTAGAATACCTATTAAGCGTCGTATTGGTAAGACTCCGATTATAGATGTTACATTTAATGGTAATCAGGTTTTTGAGATGGTTGTTGATACTGGTGCTACTGGGATTTTGATTACCCAAGAAGTAGCCACAGCCCTGAAACTCCAACCTTCGGGAACGATGAAAGCCAGTATTGCCGATGGTAGCATAGTAGAATTTAAAACTAGCAATGTCTTGACAGTTTCTGTGGGTGGTGCTGTGCTGAATAATGCTAAAGTTGCGATCGCTCCCAAAGCTAGGATCGGGTTGCTAGGCCACGATTTTTTTGAGAAATATGATCTTAAAATCCTAGAAAAGCAAGTTGAATTTTATCCGCGTTAACACAGTTGATATCTGTATAAAATATTTACACCCTGGCTATTTAAACCAGGAGTATAAAAATTTAAATACAGAATTACAAACGTTGCAGTAAATTTAAACCGTGGGTATCAGTACCGCAGGTGTTAAATAGACCGTATTCTTCCGCTAACAGTTGCACTTCTTCCGATTCCACTACACATGGTTTCCAAGGACTGGGGTTTTTATAAGCGTAGAAAGCCTCAACGCCATCAATTCCGTATTCCGCAGCTTTGGGAATCAAATCAAAGTGCGATCGCCTGTAACGTGCTGGATGAGCAAGTACAGCTAGTCCTCCAGCGTCATGAATAGCTGCAATGACGTTAGCTGCTTGATAATCTCTGCCTATAGTCGCTTTTCTTTGCAGATAAGCTTTGATGCTGGAGTTTTCTATTTCAAACCCATAAGCCAAAATATGAACTTCTACATCCAACAAATTGGCATTAATTTCTACACCACTCCATAGGTGAGGAATACTGGTATCAGGATTACTCCATCTCCAGTCTTCTAACCAAGCGTGTGCTGCTTGATAACCACCAATACTATGATGGTCAGTAATTGCCAGCCCTTTTAAACCAATAGCGATCGCCTGTTCCATGAGTATATTCGGCTGCAATTTTCCATCCGAGTATACAGTGTGCATATGAAAGTTGAAGAACCTGGGACAGCTTTGAGCATCAATGCTTTGGAATACTTGTTTTAAAAGTTCTGTGGAAGCAGTAGTCCGGGCAAAATTTACAACCATAACCCCCTCTGAACAACAATATGCGATTTTGAATAAACCAACAAGCCACACTTACACAAGAGAAATTACTAGCACCGCAAACTAGTATTGGCCGCTACGCTTTCGGCTACAGTAATAATTTTTTTAGATTTGTTAAGACTACGTTAGCAAATCTCAATGCTCATGGTCATGAGTATTTTTGATTACTTCTATAAATAAATTCTAAAATTTTACCTAAATTTCTCTAAATACTGATAATATTTTAGCGCGAAGCCTTAAAAAAAGTTTGGCTTGATCAGAATTATTCTTTCTACCAAGCCGAAAACCCTACTCAACATTGGCTAGAATGTTTACTTTTGACTAAAGTTCTAAGTAATAAGACCTAATAATTCACCAGTTCCGGTCACAACTTCACCAATGGTATAAGCGGGAATATCCTGTGATTGAAAATGGGAAATGGCTTCTTCTGCTTGATGGGGTGGCAATAATAGCACAAATCCAACTCCCATATTGAAAGTATTATACATAGCTTCAGCACCAACAGAGCCAGCTTCAGCTAACCACTGAAACACAGGAGGAATAGTCCAACTACCAGGATTAATTTTAATAGCTTGACCTGTTCCCAGACATCGGGGTAAATTTTCTGGTAAACCCCCACCGGTAATATGAGCCATACCGTGAATTTCTAAGCCAGTTTTTAGGGCAGCTAAAACAGATTTAACGTAAATGCGGGTAGGTGTGAGGAAAGCTGCACCGATAGTTTCCCCATTTAATAAATCTGGGGTATCATCCCAAGAAAAACCGCCATCACTAACAATCTTTCTTACCAAACTCAAACCATTGCTATGAACACCAGCACTAGCTAAACCGATGGCCACATCCCCGACTTGTACCTGGGAACCATCCAACATTCGGCTTTTTTCTGCTATTCCTACACAAAAACCAGCCAAGTCATATTCACCCACTTGGTAAAAACCTGGCATTTCTGCGGTTTCTCCTCCCAATAAAGCCGCACCAGATAGTTTGCAACCAGCAGCTATTCCTGCCACTACTTGAGTTAACTGCTCTTTATCTAGCTTACCTGTAGCTACATAATCTAGAAAAAATAGCGGTTCTGCTCCCGATGTTAGCACATCATTAACACACATCCCCACTAAATCAATGCCAACGGTATCATGGCGGTTGAGAATTTGAGCAATTTTTAGCTTTGTACCGACACCATCAGTTCCAGATACCAAAACCGGTTCTTTATAACCTGTAGGCAGTTGAAAACAGCCCCCAAAACCCCCCAAACCTCCAATTACTTCCGGTCTAAAGGTACTATGAACCAAATTGCGAATTTGGTCTACAAAAGCTCTACCTGCTTCAACGTCAACACCTGCATCCCGATAATCCATGCCTAGTTACACCGTTATCATTCTGATTTTAACCCAGTCTTCTATGATTACATAAAACAGGGAATAGGGAACAGGGAACAGGGAATAAATTGGTGTGTACTTCATTAGACTGGGAAACGCTATATTTTTAATTATAAATTACGAATTAAATTGTAATTCATAAATAGCTATTGGTGCATCTTTGCCTTTAACTTTAACAGATTTATCTATAAGTTTCAAAGCAAATGATTCAGGATGGCATAAGCTTTTAACTACAGATTCTGTTAATAAAATACCACACTCATATTGCTTTGTTAGTCCTTCAATACGGGAAGCAACATTGACTGCATCACCAATAACTGTAGAATCCATGCGGGAGTTAAAACCCACTGTACCCATAACTACTGTACCACGATGGATGCCGATACCAACTGCAATAATTGGTAATCCTTTTTTGGCTCGCTCATAATTAAACAGTTCTAAAACCTGTTGCATCAAAATTGCTGCTTTTAGGGCTGAGTCTGTAGCTTCATCGTCAAACAATGCCATAATAGCATCACCTATATATTTATCAATAAAACCACCATATTCATCTATGGCTTTTCCCATACAAGCTAAATAGTCATTTAAAAATAAAAAAATTTCCATCGGTGTCATCGCTTCAGACATGGAAGTATAACCACGAATATCGCAGAATAAAATGGTCATTTTCCGCGTGGAAGCTATACCCACATCAATATTTTCTATTCCTTCGGGAGCGATAACGGAAACAAATTTATCTGGTACAAATTTCTCAAATGATTCTAATGTCTTTTGCAATTTACTAAACGATATCTGCAATGCGGATGACATTTCATTTACTGAAGTTGCTAATGCACCAATTTCATCTTCACGATTATAAATATCTGCTCGATGCTGCAAATCTCCATTGGCAATTTTAGCAACACTCATCTGTAACCGCTGTACGGGAACACTTAACTGGCGTGCTAAAATGTAGGCACACACCCAACCAACAGCCAATCCTACAGAACCCACTATCAAAGCTTGATTAACTGCATTGGTAACGGCACGGTTTACTCTTTTCAAGGATATACCTATTCTTAGTTTACCAAGTTTTCTACCCGATAGTGTGCGAATATCTGAAGCTACTTCCATTACCTGTTCACCCTTTTTCCCCCGCAACTTGTTAGCAAAATAAATATCGCGGAGGATAAATGTCTCGATGATGTGAGTAGATTTACTGGATTTTAGGGCATTGTTAGTGACATCTAAACTGACAACATCAGGAACATAATTGTTTTGAAATTCACTGGGGGAAGCAGCAACGATTTGATTGTCTTGAGATGAATCGGATACAAAAACATATACAATTTCTTCGTTTTCTCGTATTAGCAAATCTAGATTTAAGCGGATTTGACTCCAATTCTCCTCAGAAAATTCGTTGGAATATGTATAACTTAAGATATTGGATATAATTTTAGCATCATTCACTTTTTCTTGACGGTAGAGATTGCTTTCACTTTTTGCCCAGACTGTAACTATAGCAGTAACCAAACCAAGAATCAGCAAAGTGGTTGAAGTCATGATCTGGGTGCGAATAGAACGAAAAGTTAATATCTTCATAGTTGTGGAGTTAACTCTTCTACAAAAGTTACCCATCGCTGATTCTTGATTTTGCTAGAACAATCATCACCAAAGGCCAAAGTGACTGGACCCCCCATTTTTGCAGGAATTCGTTGTTTTTCCTCACCCCATCTAGTAGCTAAAATAATACTACATTCCAGTATATCCTCTGTTGCTAATTCTATTGGTTCCGAATTTTTACGATAAACAGGTGGTTTACCACGTACTACAACAGAAGTAGTAGAGTTTAAATTGACACCAGCTAAAGAGAGAACATCTCGCAGTCTAACACCATGTAAGTTAACTTTACCACTAGGCCACCACACCCGATAACCAACATTTTGCGTCAGGGTAACTTGGGGTAATTTGTCTAAATCCACTAAATTGAGTTCACGGTTGCCTATACGCACTTGGGCTTTTTCTGTACCAAATATGACGTGAGTCACATAAAATGCCCACATCCCCTCATCATACTTGTTTCTAATTTCTGGATACTGGCTATAGGGGAAGACTAAATATAGCAGTCCACCTTGCTCACGCGGAATTGGTTGACCATCCTTGGCAACTGCTAAGATAATTGGGTACTTGAGTAAGTCTTCTATTTTGATAGTCACCTGATAAGCGTCATAACAGACGAAAGTTATTTCCTTTATTTCTGTTTGATTACCTAACTTTTGCCATAGTGAATTTACAGACACTCCAGTAAATTTAAATACTTGTTTGGGATGAACAATGTTATTAGCATCAACAGTATTTATACTGGCTGTAGCTAAATCCTGCAACTGCGGCCAAGTTAATGTTTCCGTTTTTCCTGTTGCTGTCTGACCTTGTATAACTAAATTCCATTCACGCCGCTGGTTATTTTTGGCTTTTTCTGCCACAATTTCAGCATTGCGATCGCTCGCTTCTTTACGCCATACTGCCAATTGTTCATCTGTCGGACTTTCTGTACAACCTCCCAAGCAGACCATAGCTATCCCCAAGGATAACAAAGCCAAGTTTTTCCAGACATTCAATACAACCACATTCAAAACTATTACTTGAGACAGTTTACAAATGGCGCTAACTAAGTTAAAAACAGCACCATATTACAGTTTTACACCATATAGGTGACAGGTGACTGGGGAAGTGGGGAGATGGGAGATGGGAGATGGGAGATGGGGAAGTTAATAACCCAATGACTAATGACTAATGACAACTAACTACTAACAAACTTTATGGTATTACAAGTACAAAACAACACTTACGAAGCGAAAACACAGGAAATTGCTAAACAGGTTCTCGCTGCAACTGGGGATAATCGTTCATTTTTAGCTTCTTTACGCGACCAGATGCGCTGGGATGAGAAATTACTCGATTGGGCTATGAGTAATCCTGGTTTACGGGTACAATTATTTCGTTTTATTGACACTTTACCCGCTTTACACAGTAAAGCAGAAATTGCCTCCCATTTGCAAGAATATTTGGGAGATGAGTCTGTGGAATTACCCGCAGCTTTAAAAGGAATTTTAAACTTTGCTAACCCTGATTCTATGCCCGCACAGGTGGCAGCAACAACTGTGGGAACTGCTGTAGAAACTTTAGCACATAAGTATATTTCTGGTGAAAATATTAAGCAAGTCATTAAAACTGTTGAAAAGCTTCGTAAGGAAAAGATGGCTTTCACCATTGACTTACTCGGTGAAGCGGTAATTACGGAAACGGAAGCGCAATCTTATTTAGAAAGATACATGGAATTGATGCAGCAATTGGTAGCAGCATCGAAAAATTGGCCGCATATTCCCGCTATTGATGAAGCTGATGGGGAAATTATCCCCAAAGTGCAAGTTTCTGTGAAATTAACGGCGTTTTATTCCCAATTTGACCCGTTAGATGCAGATGGTAGTGAACAACGAGTCAGCGATCGCATTAAGATTTTACTACGTCGTGCTAAAGAATTGGGTGCAGCAGTCCATTTTGATATGGAACAATACGCCTATAAAGATATCACTTTAAAGATTCTCAAAAAGCTTTTACTCGAAGAGGAATTCCGTCAACGTACAGATATCGGGATCACCATCCAAGCATATCTGCGTGATAGTGAACAGGATGCTCAAGATATTATTGCTTGGTTAAAACAACGTGGTTATCCTCTGACTATTCGTTTAGTTAAAGGTGCATATTGGGATCAAGAAACTATCAAAGCTGCCCAAAAGCATTGGCCACAACCAGTATACAACGATAAAGTCGCCACAGATGCCAATTTTGAAGCTATAACTCAGCTATTGCTGGAAAATCATCAATATGTCTATTCTGCCATAGGTAGTCATAACGTGCGATCGCAATCTCGCGCCATAGCAATAGCAGAAAGTCTCAAGGTTCCCCGTCGTCGTTTTGAAATGCAAGTCCTTTACGGCATGGGTGATAAAATTGCTAAGGCTTTGGTAGATAAGGGTTATCGGGTGCGGGTTTATTGTCCCTATGGTGACTTGTTACCGGGAATGGCTTATTTAATTCGCAGATTATTGGAAAATACCGCAAATAGTTCGTTTTTACGCCAAAATCTGGAAAATAAACCTGCTGATGAGTTGTTAGCTCCTCCTATTTTATTATCTCACGCAGAGGAGGACACTTGCGTGGGCGGGTCTCCCGACTTGTGCAAAGTGTCCGTCGCGCAGAGGCGCAGAGAGGGAAATGAGGGTTTTGTTGGTGTTGCGGATACTGATTTTGCGGAGGAGGAGAAAAGAAGGGTTTCTCAAGCTGCTTTCCAAAATGTGCGTCAGCAGTTGGGTAAGACTTATTTACCTTTGATTAATGGTGAGTTTGTAAATACTACAACTTTTGTTGATTCTCTTAATCCTTCTAATTTTAGTGAGGTGGTTGGGAAAATCGGTCTTATCAGCGTTGAACAAGCTGAGGAAGCAATGAAGTTTGCTAAAGCTGCTTTTCCTGGTTGGAAGAAGACACCGGTTAAGCAACGTGCTGATATTCTGCGGAAAGCTGCTGAGTTGATGGAAGAAAGACGCGCTGAACTTTCGGCTTGGATAGTTTTGGAGGTGGGAAAACCTGTTAAGGAAGCTGACGGGGAGGTTTCGGAAGCTATAGATTTTTGTCTTTATTACGCTGAGGAGATGGAACGGCTGGAAAAAGGTGTAATTTATGACGTTGTTGGCGAAACTAATCGTTATATTTACCAGCCGAAAGGAATTGCTGTGGTGATTTCTCCCTGGAATTTTCCTTTAGCTATTGCTTGCGGAATGACTGTTGCTGCTTTGGTTTCTGGAAATTGTACTTTGCTCAAACCTGCGGAAACTTCTTCTGTTATTACTGCGAAGTTGACAGAAATCCTTATTGAAGCCGGAATTCCCAAAGGTGTTTTTCAATACGTTCCTGGTAAGGGTTCTCAAGTCGGTGCTTATTTGGTGAATCATCCTGATACTCATGTCATTGCTTTTACTGGTTCTCAGGAAGTAGGTTGTCGAATTTACGCAGAAGCCGCAGTTTTAAAACCTGGTCAAAAGCACATGAAAAAGGTAATTGCGGAGATGGGTGGCAAAAACGCGATTATTGTTGATGAAAGTGCTGATTTAGACCAGGCTGTTGTTGGAGTTGTCCAATCTGCTTTTGGTTATAGTGGTCAAAAGTGTTCTGCTTGTTCACGGGTAATTGTTCTCCAACCAATTTATGATGCTTTTGTCGAAAGGTTGGTAGAAGCAACTAAATCTTTAAACATCGGTGAAACCGAGTTACCCAGTACCCAAGTTGGCCCTGTTATTGATGCTAATGCACAATCTCGCATTCTTGAGTATATTGAAATCGGGAAAAAAGAGGCAAAGTTAGCTTTAGAGTTACCCTCACCTACCCAAGGTTATTTTATCGGTCCTGTGATTTTTTCGGAAGTTCCTGCAAATGGGGTAATAGCACAACAGGAAATATTCGGCCCTGTTTTATCGGTGATTCGCGCAAACGATTTTCAGGAAGCTTTAGAATTTGCTAACTCCACAAATTACGCTTTAACAGGTGGTCTTTATTCTCGTACACCTTCCCACATTCAACAAGCACAAGCAGAGTTTGAAGTAGGCAATTTATATATTAACCGGAATATTACCGGAGCAATTGTCGCCCGTCAACCTTTTGGCGGTTTTAAGCTTTCTGGTGTTGGTTCAAAAGCCGGCGGACCAGATTATTTGTTGCAATTCCTAGAACCAAGGAGTATTACGGAGAATATTCAGCGTCAGGGTTTTGCACCCATTGAAGGTAATGAATAACTAGATGATATCACCAGATCCCCGACTTCTTCAAGAAGTCGGGGATCTTTAAATCCATATATATTTATGGGTAAAAAAGATGATATTAAACAGGTTGATGCAATTGCGAGAGAATTTCGGATGTCACCAGAATTAAGAGATGTTTTTGGTACATTTCTAGAGGAAGAGAAAAGAAATGGTTATGGAGGAACTGGAAATAATAGAGGTGATTTTACAGATCAGGAACTTAGACAAAAAGCTAAAGAATTTTTAGAGGATATTAATTATGACTCCTAAAACATCTCTTGCTAATTCAATACTAAACTCAATCAAATTATTAAACCAATTATTGGCGAAACTTGCCGTCAAATTACATTTAGTTATGGGGATGAATTACGGTTACATTTTGGTGAACTGACTGCCTATTCTCATCCTAAATTAGCACATTTACGCAAAGGAACTTGGCGACTTAACACTAGGGCAACACCTTGGTATTTAATGATAGGAGATAATCTTTTCAGTCATTCATCTATGTTCGCAAATTATCAAAATGCTGCCGAACTTGCTAAAATACCGTTACAGTATTTGGAAAACAAAAAACTAACTAATTTTGTAATTGATAGTAATAATTTTAAACTCACTTTATCCTTTGAAGGTGATTAACAACTAATTTTAGAACCGGATTTAGAAGATGATTCTGGGCTTGCTTATTGGGAATTAATGATGCCAAATGAGCAAATTTTAACCGTTGGTCCGGGAATGTTTTGGGAATGTAAATCAATTCATTAACCTTATTAATCTGGATATCTGGATTCAGATAATATCCTCATCCTGTAAATCCTTAAATCCTGGATATCCTGATTCAGACAAAATCCCCATCTTGAGATATAATGAATAATTAAAATTGGGACTAGTCATGACTACTATTCCAGTTACATTAAAACCCTCAACTATTGAAGAATATTTAAACTATGACGATGGTACAGATACCCGCTACGAATTGGAAGATGGAGTATTAATTGAAATGCCTCCAGAAAGTCCTTTAAATCTCAGCATCGCTAGAAAATTACTATTCTATTTCTAAAATTACCACTCATATATGACCATAAATTGTGATTATGTTGGGTTTTCTCAACCCAACCTACAATATTTATTATCTATGAACTAGCTATTATGTTCCTGGACGAGAGCGAATATGATCAGGTATATGATAGCGATCGCCTAATATTTCTAACAAGGGACCATTAACGTCAAATTTAACCACACTTACCGAAGCGACCAAAATATTTACTCGATGACGGTAACATCCCAAATCAATTCCTAGTAAACTGCAAAGCATAATCCGAATTGTGGCTTTATGGGCAACTACTAAAACATTACCATCGGGATATTTGTCTATAATTTCACTAATCACAGGCATAGAACGGTTAGCAATTTGTACCGCAGTTTCTCCACCTAGTGGTGCATTCCAAGCAGGTTCTGACAACCATTTTATATAGTTTTCTGAATAATTCTCCTGCACAAAGGATTTACTCTTGGTTTCCCATTGTCCATAACTACCTTCTCTAAGTCCTTCCCTTACCTGCATCTCCATCCCAGTAGCATCACAAAAAGGTTTTGCAGTGGCAATGGTGCGTTTCATGGGACTAACATAAACCGCTTCCCATTTCAGTTTTTTATAAACATCGGCAAAACTCTCTGCCATCTGCATTCCTTCTTTTGTCAATTCTGCATTAGTTTCACCGCAGAAATTACCACTTTGACTAAAAGTAGTTTCACCATGTCGCAGTAAATATAAATTGAGTGTCATAGTTTGTATTGCGATGGGGATAAAAGAGCTTGTACAAAAATAAAATACCATTAATCTCGCAATCAAGTATGTGACACCAGGACAAAGGAAGCGGCCAAAAAAGTCAATTCCCTCACAAATTCAAAACTAGCGGTATTTAACCAAAATGAACCACGTCCGCGTAGCGTTCCGTAGGGATAAGTTTCTCAACCCAAGCTACTGTTACTATTCCAGCTTATCCACATTTACCTCGCAATTTCCTAATAACTCATCCAAACTATCTGGAAACGTCCCTCTTGTTACCATTTTAGTAAACACATCATAACAATCATCCTTAGCACCTTCTTTTCGCGGAAACCCCAACCACAAAATCACAATTGCTTTTAATTGGGGAGTATCAAACACCCGAAAAAATAGCCGATATCGTTCTGGTAAACCCATCTTTTTGACTCGACTATAGCGTTTTAATGCACCTGTCAAAGCAAAATGACTAGCAAAAGGATCAGAGGGAATTTTAGTTTCAATTGCTATAGTAATTGCTGCAAAAAGTTTCACCGTTGCATGAGTTTTAAACTCTGCTTCTGGTAATTGTTCTCGCAAATTAGCAACGCGATTTGATAATACTTGATATTGACTACCAAATAGTTGAGGATGAAAATAAATTTCCCAGTTATTACTAACAAATTTACTCATCGTCTAATGGCACACCTTCAATTAGTTGATGAGCAGCTTCAGACATTTCTGTTGTATAAGGTTGTAATGTATTATTTTTCAATGCTTCTGTGGTAGCAAAATCAAGAAACAGCCGCATTAATAGCGAGTCTTCTGCATCTTCATCATCATGCAATTGAGGAACAATTCGCACAATTGCTGTATCGGGTGATAAAACCTCAATCCAACCATCTGCATTCGCAAATTGGGGATGTTCACGATAAAAATCAGCAGGTAGTCGAAACCCTGCACTGTTACCAATTTTGGTACTACGAATATTGTAGGAATTGCTCATTTATTGTGTATGTACATGATGTAATTACATTATAGCAATAATCAATAATGTTTTGGGAATGCAAATCAATTCATGAACGTTATTAACTTGAATATCCTGATTCTGAAAATTACCAATCACCAACTACCAAATTTTAATATATCCCCAACTTATACAAAAAGCTGGGGATCTCAACCTAATTAATTATCTTCTTTTAGGACACTCAGGTAAACTTTTGTCAGTGTAATTACAATCAAAGTAAATTAATGCTTCTCTACTCGATTTAAAGTTTCTCGTTGTCTTGTAACTGTCTTTTTGCGGATCTTCATCTTTATCCCAAATCTTCAAATAGTATTTTTGACCATCATCCGAAGACCATAACTCATAACGGTACTCACCACCATAACCTTCACTTCGTAAGTAGTCAGCTAGTGCAGCATTGGGAGCAACTATAAGGGTAATTACGGTCAAGATAGGCAATATAGCCAATTTCAATATTTTAACTTTCTTCATAGACACACCTGTTAGATATTACATCTAAATCATAATGTAACTGCGTATCAGTGTCTAGATAAAAACCAGTAAAATTTACCTAAACTTTATAAATAATGTATAAAACTGTGCGCCTTTGTATTTGGGCGCAAAACAAAGATGTTAACATCCTCAAGATAGATATCCTCTCTCTTAAAGTATGCAAAAATAAGAATAGAAACAGATGTTAAAAAAATTTGACACCATTTTCTATTCTTAGCTACTTAACTCCTGAACTCCTATTCCCAGGAGGCATAACTTATGATAGATAAAGATATAAGAATTGTTTCTTTAATTCCTAGTGCGACGGAAATAGTTGCTACACTTGGTTTATGTGATGCCATTGTTGGGCGATCGCACGAATGTGACTATCCCCCAGAAATCGCCAATCGTCCTATTTGTACCCAAGCACGTTTAGATTGTGAACAGCCTAGCAATATCATTAATGATGAAGTGAACAAGATATTGCAATCTGCTTTGAGTATTTACAAAATTAAAGTTGATGTTTTAGAGAAATTGCAACCTACGCACATTCTCACTCAAGATCAATGTGATGTTTGTGCAGTCAGCTTACCAGAAGTGCAGAAGGCAGTCACTGAACTTACCCACAGTTCACCCCAGATTATCTCTTTACAGCCTAACACACTGCGGGATGTGTGGGGTGATATTGAGCGAGTTGGTCAAACCTTTGGGGTGGACTCAGTAAAAATAATTGAGAATTTAGAAGCTAGAGTTAAAATTTGTAACCGTAAAATTCAAGGCTTGTCTGTAACAGAAATGCCTAAAGTCGCTTGTATAGAATGGACTGATCCTTTGATCACGGCTGCAAATTGGATACCTGAATTAATCAACTTGGCAGGTGGACAAACGTTGTTTAGTGTTACAGGTAAGCCTTCTGCTCATTTGAACTGGGAAACATTGGTTGCTACTAACCCTGATGTAATTATTTTTATGCCCTGCGGCTTTGATTTACAACGGACTCAACAAGAAGCGAAGTTATTAACTCAGCGCCCAGAGTGGGAAAAACTCCACGCTGTCAAAGCTGGGAGAGTTTTCATTACTGATGGTAACTCTTACTTTAACAGACCTGGCCCGCGTTTGGTTGATTCTGTGGAAATTTTAGCCGAAATCTTGCACCCAGAAATATTTGAGTATGGTTATCAAGGCACTGGGTGGCAAACTTTACAAAACTAAAATTAGTGCAACCAATCGCTAAAAACTGTCTTTTCTTCGAGTTGGTACGTTAAATGTTGGAGACATCTGGGGAAAATTAAAATTAAATATGCGTTTTTTATAACCCCTGTAGAGACGTTCCATGGAACGTCTCTACTATTTATTTGTCGGAGATATCTTTCGCAATACCTTAACGCACCCTAGAACCACTACGCCTGTGACTCCTCAACTTGACCAACTCTGCGAATGTTAAGAATATCACTCATTTTTTTAATCTGCACAAACAAGTGTTCTAATTGAGAGCGATCGCGAATATCAATACCCAAGTCAATTAGTGCCGGTTGTCCCAAAGCAGTTTTCACGTTAGCATGACGCACATTTATACCTTGATCACTCAACCGCGATAAAATATCTTTTAAGATTCCCACTCGGTCAAGAGTTTCAATTTGAATCTCTATGGGGTAAGTGTGAGGACGACCATGATGTTCTATTCCCATATTCCATCTTACAGGTACTAGGCGCTCACATTCCACATTGTCCACATTATGACACCCTTGGCGATGAATAGATATACCCCGTCCCCGTGTCACCACACCAATAATCGCTTCACCAGGAATTGGCGTACAACACCCAGCTACATGATAAACCAGCCCTTCTACACCAATAATAGGTGAATCACTAGCACGGGAAGTAGTTGATGATGTTTCTCGTGAGGATTTGGAAATTGTTTCTTTAGGTAGAAAGGGGATCACATCAGCCACAGGTTGTTGTGCTTTCACCACTTCTCTCCAGCGATTCAATACCAAGTTTAAGGTAATTTCCCCGTAACCTAAACCCGCAAGTAAATCTTCCACACTGTGATAATTGCACTTCTCCGCCACAGTTTGCATAGAGGCTGATTTCAGCAGGTGTTCAAAACCAGTTTTACCAAGTTCCTTTTCTAATAAATCCCGTCCCCTCGCCACATTTTCTTCCCGGCGCGATCGCTTGTACCACTGTTTAATGCGATATTTCGCCGCCGAAGTCCTGACAAAATTCAACCAATCCAAACTAGGATGGCTATTCTTTTGAGTAATAATATCGACAATATCACCATTGTGTAATCGCGTGGATAATGGCACTATCCGCCCATTTACCCGCGCCCCCGCACAATGGTTTCCTACCTCTGTATGAATTCGATAAGCAAAATCTATACTCGTAGATCCGGGACTTAGAGGTACAACATCCCCCTTAGGGGTGAAGACATAAACATCATCTTCAAATAGATTGTCTTTAACACTATCTAAGTATTCTTGAGCATCTTTTAAATCACTTTGCCAATCCAATAGTTGCCGCAACCAAGTAAACTTCTCATCCGAGCCGGTCAGTTGGCTATGGGAAGAACTGCCTGTTTCTTTATACTTCCAATGTGCAGCAATCCCATACTCAGCAATATGATGCATTTCCATTGTCCGAATTTGCACTTCCAAAGGGCGACCGGTCAAACCAATGACCCCAGTATGCAAAGACTGGTAACGGTTGGGTTTTGGCAATCCAATGTAATCTTTAAATCTGCCGGGAATCGGGCGAAACGCATCATGAACTACCGCCAAAGCCCGATAGCATTCTTCATTAGTTTGTACAATTATTCGCAGTGCAGCCAAATCGTAAATTTCATGAAATTCTTTTTGCTGACGCTGCATTTTTTGATAAATACTATAAAGATGTTTGGGGCGGCCGCTCACATCCGAACACTGAATTCCTGCCTGTTGCATTCGTTCCCGCAACACTTCCGTAGCTTTAGCCAATTTTTCTTCCCGCGCTGTCCGCTTTTCAGAAACGTGCTGCTGCATTTCCCGAAAAGCATCAGGTTCCAAATACTTAAACGCCAAATCTTCCAATTCCCATTTAATCCGCCAAATCCCCAAGCGATTAGCTAAAGGTGCAAAGATATCTCGTGTTTCCTGGGCGCTACGGCGACGACTGGCTTCTGACATATACTGCAAGGTTCGCATATTATGCAAACGGTCTGCCAACTTCACCACAATGACCCGAATATCCTGCGCCATTGCCAAAAACATTCGCCGGAAATTTTCCGCTTGGCTTTCAGTTTTACTCGTAAAATTAATTTTAGACAACTTGGTGACACCTTCCACCAATTGCCTGACTTCTGCCCCAAAAAGCTCTTCTATTTCTTCAATTGTAACTTCTGTATCTTCAACTACATCATGAAGAAATCCAGCTGCTATCATAGCAGGACTGCCGCCCAAATCTCGCAGCAATCCAGCTACAGCTACTGGATGAGCTATATAAGCTTCTCCAGATTTGCGGTACTGACCTTGATGCAGTTGATAGGCAAATTTAAAAGCATTACAAATCAGAGCCATATCGCTATACGTTCGGTCATCTTCCGCTACGCTGCTTTTTACTGATGTTTCTCGTAAACATTTTTTAAGCCATTCCGGAAGACTGACATCTACTGAGGAATCAAGAAGTAAGCTGCTCATACAAGAGAAATGATAGGTTTTTGGTGGTTCAGTCAGATATAGACGAAAATGACAGCATCGTCAAAAGAAGATGCTGCTGCCTGCCTACAGACAGGTAGGAAAAACAGTGGGAGGATGACTTTTTAATTGCCTAGAATCATCCATTGCTGGTATTGAGGCACATAAGCCTGAATATCCATGAGTGGCAGACAACACCTCAAAGCATGATTTGAGGCGTGAGCTTTAATTGAGGTCTTCAAACAGTTTATTCTAGAAGGAAATTTTGTTAACACTAATATTTGCTAATTATATAGACAAATATCCAGTTTAATTAGTTGGCAAGTTGTACCTTCACAGGGTGAACTAGAACAGCCCTTGATTAACTTTTATCTGTCAACTGCTGCATTGACGTTTAACTTGGGACTTATAAGTGCAACCAGTGGTTGTTTGACAGCAGAACTTATTAAACCATTTTAGCTGATTTGACGTAATATGTCTAATGTCTAGAAAAGCAGCGACGTTTTGCAAAAATATCTTAACTAGCACTGGATGTCTTTGAATCAGGAAAAATATCAGGAATTCGCAACATTACTAGAGCAATTATGCTCTGATGTCACTAAAACTCAACTTGATGCCCCTACCCTACGGCAATGTCTTTTTGAGTTACAGCAATGGTTTGTCCAGCAAATTGTGTCTTTGACTGATTTGGACTCGCGCCAGCAGTCTTATCAGACGGAAATGAGTAAGCAACTACGTTTATTAGAAATAGATGTAATGTTTCTTCAAGGTGCAAGACAGTCAGCTACGGCACAGGCGAGAATCAAAACTATTGAAGAACGTCTAAATACTCTGATTCGATATTGTCAGGCTCTTCTGGAGTGATACGAGAAGTATTTCCGATCCCCGATTTCTTGAAGAAATGGGGGATATTTGCGTATCCTACAACATTTGTAGAGACGTTCCCCATGTAGGAATTCTCGGCTCTACATTCTTTTTCACCAGATGTCTAAATGATTTTAACTAAAATCAAAAGCATAGTGATGAGCATCTAACATCTACTTTTGCTAATCTGATAGACTATCCTAAATTTACGTTTTATATAAACAGGCAACCCAAAGCCGATAATTAACTATGAGTGAAGCTTTATTTAGTATTGAAAATCTCCGTGTAGCTTATCCCCAACGCAGCGGGGAAGAAGAAAACTGGGCAGTTGATGATGTATCTTTTACACTCCAACCAGGTGAAAAAATGGGGTTGGTGGGTGAGTCTGGTTGTGGTAAATCCACTATCGGACGGGCAATAATGCGTTTATTACCTGCTTCTAGTCGCGTTGAAGGTAAAGTAATTTTTCGGCGAGACTCGGTATTAGATTTAACGCCAGTTCAAATGCGGAAATTTCGCGGTGAAGCTGTAGCTTTGGTTTTTCAAGACCCAATGACACGCCTAGACCCGTTAATGACGATTGGTAATCATTGTCTAGAAACCCTAGAAGCGCATTCACCAGAATTATCCAAACAGCAAGCGAAGGAAAAAGCTTTAGCAACTTTAGAAAAGGTGAAAATTCCTGCCAGTCGCTGGAACCAGTACCCCCATGAGTTTAGCGGGGGGATGCGACAACGGGTGGCTATTGCGCTGGCTTTACTCCTCCACCCTAAGTTAATCGTTGCTGATGAACCCACAACCAGTTTAGATGTTACCGTTTCTGCCCAAATTTTACAAGAATTAACGCGATTGTGTGCTGAGGAAAATATGGGATTATTATTGATTTCCCATGATTTAGCAATGGTAGCGGAATATTGCGATCGCATTGGCGTAATGTATCAAGGTAAAATGGTAGAAATGGGTAAAACAGAAACTGTATTTGCTAATCCCCAGCATGAATATACCCAATCTTTATTAAAAGCAGCTTTGCATATTCAACAAGAAAAGGGAAAAGGGAACAGGAAACAGGAAACAGAAAAAGCAAATCCCATTTTAAAAGTTACAGAACTCAAACAACATTATACCATAGAACCGAATTTTATTGAACGTCTATTTAAAGGTGAAAATCAAACAATTAAAGCTGTAGATGGCATTAATTTAGAATTATATCCAGGGGAAATATTAGGATTAGTGGGAGAGTCTGGTTGTGGTAAAAGTACACTTTCTAGAACTATCTTACAATTAATTCGTCCTACATCTGGGAAAGTTGAATTTTTAGGACAAGAGTTAACTAACTTATCACGTCAAGAAATACGTTCTTCCCGCCGACAAATACAAATGGTATTCCAAGATCCTCATGCTTGTTTAAATCCAGCGATGACCGTGGGACAAAGTATAGCTGATCCTTTATTAATTCACAATTTAGCTAATGCTGAAAAAGCGAAAGAACAGGTTTTGTGGATGTTAGAAAAAGTCGGTTTAACACCAGCAGAACTTTATTATCAGCGTTATCCCTCGGATTTATCTGGAGGACAACAACAACGGGTAGCAATAGCACGAGCTTTCATTACTCGTCCTAAATTAGTAATATGTGATGAACCAGTGAGTATGTTAGATGCGAGTGTACAAACACAAGTCTTAGATTTAATGTTGCAATTAAAAGCCGAATTTGAATTAACGTACTTATTCATTACCCATGATTTATGGTTAGCGCGGTTTTTGTGCGATCGCATCGCCGTCATGAATGGTGGTAAAATAGTTGAATTAGGTTGCACCAAAGAAATTTTCGCCAATCCCCAACACCCCTATACACAAACCCTCCTAGCAGCTGCACCTTTATTAGCAAGAGTATAATGTCATTAGTCATTCGTCATTGGTAAAATTCTTACCCAGTCCCCAGTCCCTTCCAGTCCCCAAGCTAAATAATGTCTAAAAACCAGCCATCAAATCCTTACAAAAACAATATTTATCCTGCCGACAAATGGCAAGAAAGAATAGCACAAATAGCATATCGCTTCAATAAAGAATATCAAAAAGAAGCCTTTGAAGTTCCAAACGAAGTCCAAGAAATGCCAATATATAAAGAATGGAAAAATGGCATCTTAGCTTATAAAATTGCTTCCCCTTTTTGGGAAATTGCCCAACCTCAAAAAAACCAACATTGTTTAGATATTGGTTGCGGATTCAGCTTTTTAATCTATCCTTGGCGAGATTGGCAAGCATTCTTTTATGGGCAAGAAATTAGTAATATAGCTAGAGATACCCTAAATTCTCGTGGTTCACAGTTAAACTCAAAACTATTCAAAGGTGTGGAGTTGGGAGCATCACATCATTTAAACTACCCTTCCGAACAGTTTGATTTAGTCATAGCTACAGGATTTAGTTGTTATTTTCCCCTAGAATATTGGCAGGCTGTTTTACTAGAAGTCAAACGAGTATTGAAACCAGGTGGACATTTTGTATTTGACATTCTGAATTCAGAACAACCTTTAGCTGAAGATTGGGCAGTTTTAGAAACTTATTTGGGTGCAGAGGTGTTTCTAGAATCTGCGTCTGAGTGGGAAAAAACCATTAAAACTGGCGGTGCTAAAGTAGTAAAACGGCAATTAGGAGAATTATTCGAGTTATACAAAGTGAGGTTTTGAGATAAAAATTAGTCGTCTTATCCTACTAAAATATAACCAAATATAATATTATTAATCTAAGTTGCTAGTTAGAGAAAAGGGAACATAGGAGAAAGAAATTTAGAACTCAAAATTCAAAAACTCCTGACTACTGACTACTAACTACTGACTGCTGAACTACCAAGAATTTTGCCCAGATAGCCGCAATGATGATCCGCCATGCCACAGAAACAGACCTACCAACAATTGTAGCCATTTATAACGCTGCTGTTCCTACCCGCATGGCCACAGCCGATTTAGAACCTGTGTCTGTGGAAAGTCGCATGGCTTGGTTTCAGGGACGAGTACCCTCACAACGTCCCCTCTGGGTAGTGGAAATAGATGGTATAATTGCTGGATGGCTGAGTTTCCAATCCTTTTATGGTAGACCGGCTTACCATTGCACCGCCGAAATTAGTATTTACATTTCCCCAGACTTTCAAAAACATGGTTTGGGAAAGCAACTTTTAGAAAAAGCAATTAGTGAAAGTCCCAGCTTAGGTTTAAAGACCTTGGTCAGCTTTATTTTTGCTCATAATCACCCCAGTTTAAAATTGTTTGAAAAATTTGGTTTTCAACATTGGGGACATTTGCCCAAAATCGCCGATTTAGCAGGTGTTGAACGAGATTTAATTATTCTGGGGTTACGAGTTGGGGAGAAGTCATATAGCAGGTGACAGGTGACAGGTGACAGGGAAGAAAGCAGGGGAGAAACATTATCTTTCTTTTGACTCCTGACTCCTGACTCCTGAATTCTGCTGTATATTTAACGAGAGGTTAAACTGTCAAAGCGATATTCAGTACCTACTTTGAGTTGATTAGCATTGTACCGAGGAGACATCAACAGCGAAGAGTTGTAAGGATTCGGTAAATCAGGGGTGCGAAGATAAGGATCATTCTGTGCTTGTTGGACGAGAACATCGTGATAAACAGTGTTAACCAACTCAGCATCTTTAGCGATTTCATTATCCGGGAAAGTTGTTCCAAACTTAGCACCAGGACCTAATAAAGAATCTACCTGACGCTGTAAACTGCCATTTTCGTAGAAATTACGATCATTGCGAAAAAAAGCTCTCTCGACGGTATTGGTTATTGCTTCATAATTTTCTGATTCCATCTCGGCAACTGCAACTACAGGAAATGTAGCAGTAGCAACTATTACCAATAATCCACTCAATCCTTGCAAATTTATACTCATGTTTACAACTCCTCAATTTTTGGGCGAATCTTAATTTATGCTTAATTTCAGAACTCTCATCAGTTCAACCTTTGGTGTAGCACAACTTTTAACGGTTTGTAATGTCGTATTCTACTGAAACATCCAACCAATCGGATATTTGGGCAACTACTACTGATTTAACTACCCTGCGTCAGAAGTTACTGGATTTATTTTGCCAACTTGCTTATCAAGAAGGTGATTTTGTTCTCTCATCTGGACAACGTAGTTCTTACTATATTAATGGTAAACAGGTAACACTCCACCCCCAAGGTGCTTTGGCTGTAGGCAGGTTGATATTACATATCCTACCAGTAAATACACAGGCAGTAGCCGGTTTAACCCTGGGTGCTGATCCCATCGTTTCTGCTGTGAGTGTGGTTTCTGTCTATGAAAATAGACCCCTACCTGCGTTGATTATTCGCAAAGAAGCTAAAGGTCATGGCACAATGGCTTATATCGAAGGTCCAACTTTGCCAGCAGGTGCAAAAGTAGTGGTGCTGGAAGATGTGGTGACAACTGGCCAATCTGCACTGAAAGCCGTTGAGCGTTTGCAAGCAGCAGGTTATACCGTAGATAGAGTAATTTCTTTGATAGACCGACTTCAAGGGGGAGCAGAGTTATATAAATCTGCTGGCTTACAGTTTGATACGCTGTTTTCCATTCGGGATTTGCAAGAACGCTATCAGCAAATATAGCAGGTGATAGGTGACAGGTGACAGGGCAGATGGTGAGAAATTTCATTTCTTCTTTTGCCTCTTGCCTCTTACCTTTTGCCTACAGTATCTTTTTGGTAACTAAGCCACTTTTGAGTGCGTACTTTTCATTTTATAGAGAAGTATTTTAATATAAAAATCAATTGCACAGGATTTGTCAAAAATTTAATTTTTTCTAGGTTTATAATTGCCTTTCTTTGACTTCTGACTCCTGACTCCTATTTTAATAATAAGGTGAAATTATGTCTCAAAATACCATTAACTACATAATTCATGACCGTAATTTACGGGGTCATAGTCAGATTGACTGGCTTGATAGTTACCATACATTTTCATTCAGTCATTTTTATGATCCCAACCGCATGGGATTTCGTTCCCTGAGAGTGATTAATGATGATCGCATTGCACCAGGTGCTGGCTTCCCAACCCACGGACATCGAGATATGGAAATACTCACCTATGTTTTATCAGGTGCAGTTGAACATAAAGATAGTTTGGGTACAGGTTCGGTAATTCTTCCTGGCGAAGCACAAATTATGAGTGCTGGTACGGGCATCATGCACAGCGAATTTAATCCCTCGCAAACTGAAGAATTACACCTACTGCAAATATGGATGTTGCCAGACAAGCAAGGATTAAAGCCAAGGTATGACCAAAAAACTTTTCCTATGGAAGAAAAAAAGGGAAAACTACGCTTAATTGCTGCTAAGGATGGACGTGATGGCGCTGTAACTATTCATCAAGATATTGATTTATACGCCTCTATTTTAGAGCATGGTGATGTTGTCAATTATCATGTCCCGCATCATCGTTATGCCTGGTTACAAATAGCCAAAGGTGAAGCAACTTTAAATGGTAAAGAACTCATGGCCGGAGACGGAGTGCAAATTACTGGAGAAGAGAAACTAAAAATTAGTACAAACCTCAGCGCAGAAATCTTGCTTTTCGACTTGGCTTAAACAAAAACTGATCCCAGTACCGAAGATTTATTAACGGACTGGGCTTTTTTTTTGCTCAACCTAATGTTGCCCTTCTAAACGATATTTGACAATCAATAGACAATTTCTATTATCAGAATCACGTTCATAAACAACATGATCTGCCACACGCCGAATGAGAAACCATCCATACCCATGATCTTGTAGAGTACCTGGCTTTGGTTCAGGTATCTGATCAGGATTAAAAGGTTTACCATAATCCCAAATTCTGATTTCCAGTCTGTCTACCCACAGACTCAATTCAATTTCTATATTTGTTTCTGGCGGTAAAGCCCGATGAGCATGGCGAACTGCGTTAGTAAAGCCTTCTGCTAATGCTAAATTGAGGCGATAGAGTTGGCTTTCTGACCAGCCTCCTTGAGCTAAATATTGCAGAGAAAATTTTTCAAACCATTGTTGTACCTGGTTTTGGAGCTTAAGATCGCTCTTCACCGTCAGATGGTCTTGCTGCACTGTAGTAAGCATTGACCGTGACTTGAGTATTAAGTAAGTAAAAAAATGTGACTTTTGTTGGTTTTTTGGTGGTTTTAGATTTTGGAATTGGTTTTATTTTACATCCAAAACTTAAAATCCCAGAGCAAAAATAGACTGCGAAAATTGACACCTGTTTGTTTTCAACAGCATATAAACCATAAGTATGAGCAGCTAATGGGCTGTATAATCCTTGCGGGCAGTCTTTAGTCTCATAACTTCGGTATATGCTCTTGAAACTCACAGGTGTCACAGCACTTTGTGGAAACTAAAACTAGTGGAAACTAATTTAGAACAGTCCCAAAGTCAGAGATTTGTCTAAGGGTAATGCAGCACCAATACCTAACCAGATGGTGACAAAAGTACCAAACAAAAATACTGTTGTCGCTACTGGACGGCGGAAGGGGTTTTGGAACTTATTAACGTTCTCAATGAAGGGAACTAGAATTAGTCCCAAGGGTACGGAGGCCATTGCCAATACTCCCAACAGTTTGTTAGGAAGTGAGCGGAGAATCTGGAAAACAGGATACAGATACCACTCTGGCAAAATTTCCAAGGGGGTAGCAAAAGGATTAGCTGGTTCACCAGTCATGGCGGGATCTAGTACAGCTAGAGCCACAATACAGGCAAACGAACCCATAATCACGATGGGAAACACATACAGCAAATCATTAGGCCAAGCTGGTTCACCATAGTAGTTGTGACCCATGCCTTTGGCGAGTTTAGCTCTTAAGATAGGATCGCTCAGATCCGGTTTTTTCTGCGTGGACATTTTTAGATGTGTTCTCCTGCTTAGGTGAAGTTAAAGCATTCGTGAAAGCTATCAGATATTTAGGTAAGCCACAAATTTAGTATGACACTAGGGTCAGCTTTGCTAGTTGAAGTAAGTGTTCATAGCTTTTACAGCTTACAGTTTCAGAGAGTAGGGCTGGTTTTTAACTTATAAGTTATTTATTTGCCATAAGTTTAAAACAAACAACTTGGATCTGAGAACTGCTTTTACCTATTCACTGATAACTTTCGATTACAAAGGTCCAGAAATCCCTTGTTTGCGGATCATCAAGAAGTGGAATAGCATGAATACCGCAATTAACCAGGGTAAAACGAAGGTGTGGGCGCTATAGTAGCGAGTTAGTGTAGCTTGACCAACACTAGAACCACCACGTAGCAAGTCAGAAATCAGAACACCAACTACGGGAATTGCTTCTGGTACACCACTAACGATTTTCACAGCCCAGTAGCCAACTTGATCCCAGGGTAGGGAGTAGCCAGTAACACCAAAGGAAACTGTGATTACAGCGAGGATAACACCACTTACCCAGGTTAATTCGCGGGGCTTTTTGAAACCACCGGTGAGATAAACCCGGAAGACGTGCAGAATCATCATTAACACCATCATGCTGGCAGACCAACGGTGAATGGAGCGAATTAGCCAACCGAAGTTGACTTCATTCATGATGTACTGTACGGAAGAATAAGCTTCAGCAACTGTAGGCTTGTAGTAGAATGTCATCGCAAATCCAGTGGCAAACTGGATCAGGAAGCAAACTAGGGTAATTCCACCCAAGCAGTAAAAGATATTGACGTGGGGAGGTACGTACTTGCTGGTTACATCTTCAGCGAGCGCCTGAATTTCCAAGCGTTCCTCAAACCAGTCATAAACGTTGGCCATACAATCTCAAGTTCCTAAAAATTAGTTGCGGTTGATAAATCTCCCAATATCAATTTTGGGATTTTCACAAAGAGTAGCTCTGTTGCAGAATTGTTAAGATTTTCAGAAACTTAACACTCTGTAAATATCGAATATATTGCGATCTCTTTGCAAGCCAACGCTGAAAATGTTGGTTCCAAAGTAGATTTTATCGTTTTTGGGGAGGGATATGCACAGCAGCCGTTGATTAACAACTTGATGAGAGCAATGCACCTCTTCTATAAAAAAAGTAACATAGTCGAGAGATATATTTCATCAAAAACGTCGCAACTGGACATTGATAAGTAATTTGGGTTGAGGTGAAGTGGAAAATGGGGTTCATGAACAAACAGGTTTTTCGGTGCGGATTTTCGTTACTTCTGGCTTTTTGCTTGGTTTTTGGCTCTCTCATCCCACCAGCAACTGCTCTTACACAGCAGCAAAAGTTAGTTTCTGAGGTTTGGCGAATTGTTAATCGCTCTTATCTGGATGAAACATTTAACCATCAAAACTGGTCAGATATGCGGCAAAATGCTCTGAAGAAGCCGCTGCCAAATGACCAAGCAGCATACACGGCAATTCAGAATATGCTCAAAAGCCTCGATGACCCTTTTACACGGTTTCTAGACCCAGAGCAGTACCGCAGTTTGCAAGTTAATACTTCTGGAGAATTGACGGGCGTGGGTTTACAAATTGCCCTCAATCCCCAGACAGGTACATTGGAGGTAATTACACCTATAGAGGGTTCGCCGGCTGAAAAAGCAGGTCTAAAACCTCGCGATCGCATCCTGAAAATTGAAGGATTATCTACAGAAAATCTCACTCTGGATGAGGCTGCGGCGCGAATGCGCGGTCCTATTGGCAGTGTTGTATCTCTCTTAATTGGAAGAGAGGGAGAGGGAGAAAAGGAAATTACATTGGTGCGCGATCGCATTGAACTTAATCCTGTAGTAGCTGACTTGCGTTTATCCCCCCAAGGAAAACCCTTTGGCTATCTACGCCTAACTCAATTTAACGCTAACGCCGCCATGGAATTGGCACACGCTATTTCTAGTTTAGAAAAAAAAGGCGCGGCTGCTTATATTCTCGATTTGCGAAATAATCCAGGAGGGCTTCTGCAAGCAGGAATTGAAGTTGCTCGTCAATGGTTAGATTCAGGAACAATCGTCTACACTGTCAATCGTCAAGGTATTCAGGGCAATTTTGAAGCCTCTGGTTCGTCCATAACACAAGATCCTTTAGTGATTTTGGTCAATCAAGGAACTGCTAGTGCGAGTGAAATTCTGGCTGGTGCGCTGCAAGATAATGGTCGCGCCCAGTTAGTAGGTGAAACTACCTTTGGTAAAGGACTAATTCAATCTCTATTTGAATTATCCGATGGTTCGGGTTTAGCAGTGACAATCGCTAAATATGAAACTCCCGACCACCGAGACATTAACAAACTAGGTATTAAGCCAGACATAGTGATTACCCAACAGCCAATTAATCGGGAGCAAATTGGCACAGCAGCAGATAGCCAATATCAAGCCGCTGTGGAATTGTTGAGCAAAAATTCTGTAGTAGCAGGTTCGTAAGGAGGCAGGGGAGGCAGGGGAGGCAAGAGAGCAGGGGAGGCAGGGGAGGCAGGGGAGGCGGAGAAGTTATTTGTATTTTTCCCAGTCCCCAGTCCTCAGTCCCCAGTCCCCAGTCCCCAGTCCTCAGTCCCCAGTCCCCAGTCCCCAGTCCCCAGTCCCCAATCGCTCATAAGCTTGGTCGATGATGCGTTTACCTCGGAGGAAACCTGTATTAGCGCCGGGGCAAATGTATTGTAGAGTTTCTGGTGTAAAGCGATCGCGCAATGCCTGAACACTTTTCAGTTGTCTAGGCCAGTGAAAGGTTTTTGGTGTGCGTAATGGCACTGCTTCACCTTGCAGGTTGGGGAGTAAATGCCGTCCCGAAAATAATACTCCCCCAAATTCACGATAGTATAGACATGAGGAACCAGGAGAATGGCCAGGTGTCCAGATAACTTGTGTGGTATCATCAAGAGTCAATTCCTGACCGAAGGTAGTGACAGTTAAACCAGGTAACAAATAAGCTTCTTGCTCTTGAATGATAATCTCACAATCAAGGGCTTGTTGAATTTCTGCGGCTTTGCCAATAGCACCGCGATGAGTAATAAAAAACCAACGCACACCTTCTTGCTTAAGGTGAGTCCGTTGCAGGCATTCCCAAAAATCCTGATTTATTTGCTCTAGGGCTGGGCAATCGATGAGAATATTACCTTCATTTCTTACAATAAGATAAGAAGTCCCTCCTAATGTGTCTCGATTTGGTGGAAAGGCAATAACTTTGTTGATGCCCAAGTCGGTAGATGCTAATCCTGTTTCCGTCGAGGTGGAAAGGATTTCTCCTACTGGTATTTCTCCAGAAAGTATAGTTTGTGGCGGTTTAGTTGTATGACTTGGTTGTTGAGATAGGGGAAACATAGATTAATTGACAGATAAATAACCGAATAAATAAGTGACTAAATAGAGTTTTGGCGTAAGTTCTATATTTAATAATTTACTGATTTCTCAAACATTCTGACTCTTTAAACTCCTTAAACTCCTGATAGCGAAGCGTGGCGTAAGCCATAATCCTGAAATAATATGGCATTTTGGTTTTTACTCGTACTGGGACTAGCTACTTATCTGATAGTGCAGCGCAGTGTTGCTCATATCACCCGCACTCCAGTGTGGTTGTTGTGGCTTGTATTAATGACACCAGCATTTATCCTGTCTGGTTGGACGTTGGTCTATGGTGCAAAACAAGCACCCCCACCTGGGTTGATTATTTGGCCTTTGGTGATCAGTCTGCTGTTATACTGGATATTATTTCTGTCCGGGCATCGAGTCCCAGAAAATAGCCAGACTCAGCCCCAAGGGACAGGATCACAATCGGCTAATAATCCTACCGCAGAACCATTACCAGTGCGTCCTATTGAGCCAGCAGAAGAAACTAATCTGCGAAATTGTTTTCCTTGGTCGGTATACTACATTCAAAACATTGAGTATAGACCCCAAGCGGTGGTTTGTCGTGGTCAGTTGCGAACCACAGCTAATCAAGCTTACCAGCAGATTAAAGCCAATATTGAAGGGCAATTTGGCGATCGCTTCCTGTTGATATTTCAAGAAGGAATGGATGGTAAACCCTTCTTTGTCCTTGTTCCCAATACTCAAGCTGCTAAACAAAATACAAAACGCAGTCTAGAAAATGTAACACAAGCAGCAACAGCACTTACATTATTGTTACTGACTTTAGTCACTACCACCTTAATAGGTTCGCAAATTGCTGGAATTGAATTAGCGAAACTCAAATCTGACTTCACTCTCATCTTCAATGGTTTGCCCTACGCTTTAGGGTTAATCACGATCTTGGGTATCCATGAACTTGGTCACTATTTTACAGCGCGGTTCCATAAAATTCGCTCTACCCTACCTTATTTCATTCCTGTACCTTTTTTCTTGGGGACTTTTGGTGCATTTATTCAAATGCGAAGTCCAGTTCCCAACCGCAAAGCTTTATTTGATGTCAGTATAGCTGGACCACTTGCCGGTTTTATCGCTACTTTACCCTTACTTATTTGGGGTTTAGCTCATTCAGAAGTAGTACCCATGAGCGACAAAACAGGAATTTTAAACCCCAACGCTCTAAATCCTAAATATTCAATTTTATTAGCTTTACTCTCGAAATTAGCCCTGGGTAGTGAATTAACAGCAAAATCTGCTCTAGATTTGCATCCTGTGGCAGTAGCTGGGTTTTTGGGTCTAATTGTAACAGCATTGAATTTAATGCCCGTAGGACAATTAGATGGGGGTCATATTGTCCATGCTATGTTTGGACAACGCACCGCAGTTGTGATTGGTCAAATTGCTCGGTTGTTGTTACTCATACTTTCTTTTGTTCGTCAGGAATTTTTATTGTGGGCAATTCTATTATTATTTATTCCCTTAATTGATGAACCTGCACTCAACGATGTTACAGAACTAGACAACAAACGTGATGTTTTAGGTTTACTAGCAATAGCTTTGTTATTGTTAATTGTACTGCCACTTCCTGAAGTCTTGGCTCGTGTATTGCAAATTTAAAAGGTAACAGGAGGCAGGAGGCAGGAGAAATGAAAATTGTAACATTTGCCTCTTCTTGTTCCCTAATGCAAATTCTAGGAGGATAAAGGCTCAATGACACAGGAATTAATAGACCTCAGAGATTGTATTTTAAAACAGCGTTATAGCGAGGCTTTAGCTATTGTCGATGAATTAGAAGGGATGAGTAAAAAGGCGATATTACGACAGATTAAGTCTTTTTTAAAGGTGTTACTAATCCATTTAATTAAGAATCAAATTGAGAAGCGGTTAACAAATTCTTGGGCAGCATCCCTAAGAAATGCTATTTTAGAAATTCAAGATGTGAATTTAAAAGAAAATAAGAAATCATACTACATTAATCAAGATGAATGGAATAATTATATTGAAAATGAAATTGATGTAGCTATTCGTGATGCAAGTGTGGAAGTTTTAAATGGTGTTTATAGTCCATTTCAACTTGCGGAAATGGTAGATAAGGAAGAGATAATTAATCAAACTCAGGTTTTATTAGAGTTGAGTTATAATTCCTCAGTTAAGGAATTAGCAGCAGTAATTGATAATTATTTAGTTCAGTTACCTGGTGGTGAAGATTGGAAGTTAGGAAGAAGATGATCAAGAAATTATACTTCCTCATTAATTTCACCGTTGGTAGCTAAGGTAAGGGTTTAGCAATGCTAAACCCCCAATTTCCCAATCAAAAAGGTGTTAACCTGCGGGTGCATTAACTTTATTAGCTGCTTCCATAGCTTTTGTAGATGCAGCAGTGCTACCCATACGAATCTCAGAAGTGAAAGAAGCCATACTAAAGCCACCAAACCGCTTGAGTACACTTACCCGCATCCGCAGATTAGGACTAGCAAACCATAGCCTTTCTTCAGACCACATGGTTTCATACTCAGTAATCAGAGTTAAAGCGCCATCTTCACCAATTTTGTATGTTCCTGCTACGGGTGCTTTTTCTGCATAACCCATTTCTCGCAGTAACTTACCTTCACCTGCTTTATCTGCATCGGGTACTGTCACCAAAACAGTAGAACCTTCGTGTTTTTCTTCGTCCCATTCCATAGTCCCCTTCCAGGTAACTCTCGCACCACAGGAAGCTGCACTAGGATGAACTTCATACTGTTCACACAGCTTGATCACTTCTGGATGATCTGCGGCCAGCGACTCAATCACGATGTCTGATTTACCATCTTCCGATTGCTTAAAAGCCAAATGATGACTTGTCCGGTGAGAAAACCATTTCCCGGCACTTAACTCAAAAAATTCTTCAATATTCATGAATCAAACTATCCTGGATCAAAATACAAAAAATCCCACTTTTATTATTAAAAGGTAACAGGAAGCGTTCACCTAAACTTGATTTTCTATTTCTTCGAGTCTCTTGAGGGAAATGGTCGCAGCTTCAGCAACGTGAAGATGACTGTCTTTTTCTAAGTATTTCAAAGCTGAGACGCTCTTGGGAGTAGGGAGATTACCCAAAGCTTCTGCTAGACGCTGACGCACTAACCAATCCTCAGCTTGAGCAAAGCGCAGGATATGATCTACAGACTCAATGGATTTAATTTCTCCCAAAGCCGAAATAGCAGCTTGTTGGATCACTACTTCTTTGCTATCCAGTGCTTGAATCAGAATATCACGGGCGCGGGAGTCTTTAATATTACCTAAAGAAACAGCCGCACTAAATCTAACTAACCAATCAGTATCTTCATAAAATGCCCGTGATAGTGCTTCAACTGCTCTATTGTCACCCAAATATCCTAAAGCACCGGCAGCATCAGCGCGGATACCATAATCTGGATCAGTTTCCAAAATTCGCACCAGGAGCGGATAACATTCTGGGGTTTGCTTGATACCTAGAGCAAATACTGCCATGGAGCGCAGTTGCAGAGATTCGTCATCTAAGACCTTTTTAATCAAAGGTACAGCATCTTCTGGGGATATATGACGCAGGTTGGCAAGGGCCACCATGCGATCGCGCAAATTTGGACTTTCTAACTGAGTAGAAATTATTTCTAAGCTAGGAGCAGTCATTGAGTTTACAGCACTTTCTTTACTTATCTTTACTTTAACTTAATTAACTATCTCTACCCCAAGTCTCATTTTTATCTCCACAAATAGCAGTCAAACGTAATATCGAAACTGTATCTCAGGTGTGAAGAGAAGACTGAAGGCTAAACGTAGGGTTAAAAGGTACGACTTTTGAGTACAGGGTCAAACCTTCAGGAGAATAACAATGGTTCAACTCAGTGAACGTCCTGGCGTTAAAAGAATCACCAGCTTGCAAGATAAATTCATCTACGAAGTTGGTGCAATGTACGATGCTGAAAATCGCTTTTTAGAAGCACAGCAAGTAATGTGGCAATCCTGTCAAAACGACCAATTGAAGTCTTTAATTGAGACACACATTCGCGAAACCGAGCAGCAAATTAGAAACCTAGAGCAGGTTTTCAGTACCTTGGGACAACAACCACAACGAGTTACTTGTGATGCTGCTGCTGGTGTAATCAGTGACGGTCAAAAACTCATGCTACTAGCTGCTGATAATCACACAATTTTGGACTTGGGTCTAGCAGGAGGACAGTCAAAAGTTGAGCATTTCGAGATTGCCTGCTATCGTGGCTTGATCAAAGGTGCTGAACAAATGGGACAAAAAGAAGTAGTTCAGTTGCTACAGCAAAACTTGCAGCAGGAAGAACAGACGGCTCAAAGGATTGAACAGATAATACCGCAGTTACTTCAAAAAGCACAGACTGGTAACGGCAGAACAACTAAAACATCTCGCTAATTTACAGCGGGTTGCATTGAAATAAAAGTAATAAAATAAGTAGAGACGTTTTAGATAACGTCTCTACAATTCTAGGAGAGAGGTTTTCCATATAACTTTGAAATAGCCCTGGATTTGAGAGTAAGGTTAAAACAAAATCAATTCAGGACGATTTAGTTGTTCAATCAGCCAATTTTTAACTAACTGATAAATTTCATCTTTGACTTCATCTAGACCATGATTTGCATTTGGGTAGATAATTAATTGTTTAGGTTCTAGGGCAAGTTGATAAACGCGTTGGGAACAATAGGATGGTAGGACTTGATCAGCCACACCATGCACGAGCAAAATTGAGCATTGTGTGGCTAATTCAGCAACGGGTTCCGTGCCGTATGCTTGGGTAGCAAGGGTAACGACAGTGCGAACATCTGGTGATTGAGAAGCGGCTTGAATTACTACTGCACCGCCGAAGGAATGACCAACCAGAGCCAAATATTTAATACCTTCATCTTGTAAATAAGTCAGTCCTGCAAGAACATCGAGGATAGACTCTTCCAATTCCGTAGAGTAACGGTAACGCACTCTCAAAGAAGCGATCGCCTGAGATCTTAATTCTTCACATAAGCGGGGATAAAGTCCCTGTGCTGGTGTATCCCAGTCACCGCCAACACCCCCCACCCAAATCACCGCTTTTTCAGCACTATTCACCGGATAGTAACGACAATGAATTGAACCCCGACTGGTAATTAGTTTGACTGGAAAATATTCTCCCTGCTGTGGTGCAACTTTAACATCCTGCACCATCATCTCAAATGATTCATCATAGATAGGCTGCACAAGAACCTCCACAATCTTAATGGAATTCTCGGCTGTTGCTTCTGTTCAACACCCCAAGCTTTCCTTCATTTTCTCACCAGTAGTAAAGATTAACCTCTATCGACAGGTTAATAATGGATCTGGATAAAAATCTGATTCTTGAGTAGAGGTAATTCATGAATTACCTCTACTTTATGTTTTTCGTAAGTCCTGTTACAGACTAGGTGGCAAAATCAAATTATCAATTTGATGAATCACACCGTTGCTTGCTGGAATATCTGCTTTAGTTACCTGAGCATCATTCACAAGTACGCCCTTAGAAGGATTGACTTGAACATTAATTGTGTCTCCTTGTAGGCTAGTGACTTTACCAGATTTTAAATCGCTGGAAAGGACTTTACCTGGTACGACATGATACGTTAAAATTTTCACCAGGATTTCTTTGTTCTCTGGCTTTAACAAATCTCGTACTGCGTCTTGTGGTAATTTGGCAAAAGCTTCATCTGTGGGAGCAAAAATCGTGAATGGTCCAGATCCTTGCAAAACTTCTGTTAGTCCAGCAGCTTGCAAAGCTCTGATTAGGGTTTTAAAAGAACCTGCTGATTCAGCTACTTCGATAACGTTTTTGGTTTCTGTTGTACTGGTAGGTGTTTGGGTTGTCGGAGGTGTAGTAGTTTCAGGTTTTTCAGTTCCTGGAGTGCTAGGAACTTCTGTTTCCGGTTTTACGGGTTGAGTTGTTCTAGGTGCTTTACGATTTCTATAGCGAGGCTCATTGAAAATACTTGGTCTGGGATTGAGTACTCCACCGCCGCTAGACTGCGCTATCTGTGTTTTACTTTTAATATTGGCATCATGATTTTGGACTACTTCTGCTCCAGATGGTAAAGTAATCAGGATACTAACTCCGGTTACTCCTAGTATCCCAGCGATGTTGGTCAATAATTTGCCGTAATTAGCCTTCATAAATTTTATTTGTTTTCATTTTTGATGAGCTACATAAAAACTTATAACATTTCGCTCAACTAAAATCTAACCACGAGAGGTATTCTAGTTTTTGCCAAACATTAGACAACGCTGTTAATATAAGATTTGATAATTTGCTGATCTTGGTTTCCATCAGCAGGATTTAGCTACAAGCTAATGCGGCTTGGCCAATTCTTGTATGCGAGTTTGTTTGTTGTTTATATGCCCGGATGGCAAAATCCTCTATTTATGTCTCGACGAATACAAATTTTATAGTTAAAAAAAATTGACGTGACTATCTCATTTTCAAAAATACTTACAATCAGATATTTTTATATAGATAAAATTTAAGTTTTTCTCAATTAACAGCGACAAGCTAGAAGTAATAAACGATTGAGCAAAAAAGTATTTTAGAGGGATTTAAAAAATCATAACTAAATTAAATGATTAATAGCTGAGAAAAAATCATAAATTCAGATTTCCCCAGCAGAAGTTTGAGTCGATTTATATAGATAAAGTAGTGAGTTCGATAGATTGATAATTTCAGCTACCTGGTGTTTAGATAAATATTAATTGTGACATAGTTTTAGCAAATATTCAAATCATGGTTGAAATTAAATCAACAAGAAAATGATTCAGATTCGGAAAAATTACTTAAACTAAAGATAGAATTGTAAAATAGATAAATAAGTTAGTTAGTTAGCAGGAATAGAATATGCTGGAATTATATCAGTGGGAACTTTCTCAATATTCAGAAAAAGTGCGTCTATGCCTTGATTATAAAGGGTTAGAGTATCGCAAAATTGAGGTAACTCCAGGGATTGGACAAGTAGAATTGTTTCGTTTGACAGGTCAGAAACAAGTTCCAGTATTAAAGGATGGTCATAGATATATTGTAGACTCGACGGAAATTGCTAAGTATTTAGACTCAGAATATCCAGATCGTCCACTGATACCAACAGATAAGAAAAAACGCGCTGCGGCTTTATTGATGGAAGATTGGGCGGATGAGTCTATCGGTGTGAAGGGAAGAAAAGCTTTGTTTGCTGCGATTAGTCAAGATCAAAATTTCCGCAAATCTTTATTACCTGTCTCGACACCAGATATTTTAAAAAGTATGGTTGAAGGTGTCCCGGCTGATTTTCTCAATGTGTTGGGTTTGGGAGTTGGTTTTAGTCCCGATGTGATTACTTCTGCGATCGCTAGTTTAAGACAAGATTTAGAAATCCTCACAGAACTATTATCAGATAGTCCTTATCTGTTGGGAGATGAACCCACCATAGCTGATTTAGCCGTTGCCGGATTATCGATATTATTGAAGTTTCCACAAGGTCCTTACCTGGATTTACCAGAGTCCCTCAGAGGTAAAGGATTACCCATCTTAGCGAATAATCCTGATTATGAACGCTTTTTTACCTGGCGCGATCGCCTTTATGACCAATTTAGAAAACCCTTATCAGGTAAACCTCCATCTGCTGGAAGCGCACCAACTTCGATTCAAATTGATTAATTTTAGGTGACAGGTGACAGGTGACAGTAAGAAGTTCCCTGTTCCCTGTTCCCTGTTCCCTGTTCCCTGTTCCCTGTTCCCTGTTCTCTGACAAATAAAATGAATTCAGGACAACCATTAGGTTCAGTCATCGAAGGTTCGCTAACTGGGGGTTTAGAAGTTAGATTACACCCGGATATTTCTGTAGAAGATATGCGGGTGGGTAAATTTATGGTGGTACAAGGTGTGCGATCGCGCTTTTTCTGTATGCTTACAGATGTATCTTTAGGTGCAGCAAATGCGCGGATCATGGCTAATCCCCCCGGTTGGGAAGATACATTTTTGCGCGAAGTTTTAGCCGGAAGTGGTACTTATGGCATGATCAACCTCGCACCGATGTTGATGTTTACCCCCGAAACTCATGAGACTTCTTTCTCCAGCAATGGTAAATCTCTAAATCCGTTTATTCCATCTACCAATGGTTTAGCATCATTTCAACCCCAAACAAGCACGACGATGGAATTGTTACCTGTTAAAACCATTCCTAGTCACTTTAGCCAAGTTTACGAAGCCAGTGAAGAAGATTTCCGTAAAGTGTTTGGTTGGGAAGATGATCCCCACAGAAACAACTTCTCTATCGGTAAACCTTTAGATATGGATGTGCCGATTTGTATTGATTTAAATCGGTTTGTGGAACGGAGTAACGGTGTTTTTGGTAAATCTGGGACTGGTAAATCTTTCCTGACACGGTTACTATTAGCAGGTGTAATTCGCAAAAATGCGGCTGTTAACCTAATTTTTGATATGCACTCAGAATATGGGTGGGAAGCAGTCGCAGAAGGTAAAGAAGTTAACACCGTCAAAGGTTTAAAACAGTTATTTCCTGGTAAAGTCGAAGTTTATACTCTTGATCCCGAATCAACCAAGCGCCGAGGTGTACGCGATGCTCAAGAACTTTATCTAAGCTATGAGCAAATTGAAGTTGAAGATATTAAATTATGTGGTAGAGAGCTAGGACTTTCAGAAGCAGCTTTAGATAATGCCAATATCTTGTGCAATGAGTTGGGTAAATCTTGGATTCCTCAGTTATTCAATATGACTAGTGAGGATATTAAAATGTTTTGTGATGACAAGCCAGGACACCCAGGCTCAATTACTTCTTTACAACGTAAACTTCTGCGTCTAGATACTTTAAAATATATGCGAGCGGTTTGTCCCCAGAACTATATTAAAAAAATATTACAATCGTTAGAAGCTGGGAAAAATGTTGTCGTTGAATTTGGTTCCCAGTCGAATATGCTATCTTATATGTTGGTGACGAATATGATCACCAGACGTATTCATGAGCATTATGTCAAAAGAGCAGATAAGTTTCTGCAAAGTAAAAATCCATTGGATCGGCCAACGCCATTAATGATTACAATAGAGGAAGCCCACCGCTTTCTTGACCCAGCAGTGGTACAAAGTACAATTTTTGGAACTATAGCCCGCGAACTGCGGAAATATTTTGTAACACTTTTGGTAGTTGATCAACGCCCGTCTGGGATAGATAATGAAGTTATGTCCCAAATTGGAACTCGCATCACTGCTTTGCTTAATGACGAGAAAGATATTGATGCTATTTTTACAGGTGTATCTGGTGCGGGAGCTTTGCGCTCAGTCTTGGCCAAGTTAGACTCCAAGCAACAAGCCTTAATTTTAGGTCATGCCGTGCCAATGCCAGTAGTTGTGCGTACACGTCCTTATGATTCAGCTTTTTATGCGGAAATCGGCGACCAGGTTTGGGAACAAAAGTCAGATGCAGAAGTTTTCGCCGCCGCAGAACTAGCTAAAGCCGACTTAGGTTTTTAGTTATTGGGGATATTGAACTGGTAAGTAAATCCAAAATCCAAAATCCAAAATTTAGTAACATCCCTCCATCAAGGTAGCTTCATAAGTTCGGTTATCCGGCTGCTTTTAAGCAACAAAAGAGGGGTTTTTAACGTCACTATAGATATAGTCAGCGTTTTAAGGAATTTGAAAACAAGATTTAGCAGTCAGCCGATTTTGCTCTATAATAGGAAGATTTATCTGCTGCTCTTTACTATCTGCCAGATTTGCCGTACCATAAGAAAGTAAAACTCATACTGACTTCGCATTTGACAGTTGCTGTCAGCGGCTGAAGAAAGGAAGAATTCTTGAAAACAAACCAGTGTGCTTCTAAGATATTCCAAAATTAGAAAAGGGTCGGGGAACCCAATTCAGGGTAGCACCGTCGTGACAACGGCTATATAAATTAATTGCTTATAGTAGCTCAGATGATGTCTATTGATGTGTATGCCACCCTTATCCATCCGCCCTAGTTGAGAAAAGATACATTTTGTTTAGGGAGTAGAGGACAACGCACCAATGCCTACTGTTAACAGCGAAACTGAAAACCTGAACGCCAAATTCACGGCTGATATGGTGCGAACCTATCTGCGGGAAATTGGTCGTGTGCCACTGCTAACCCGTGAGCAAGAGATTGTATATGGGAAGCAAGTGCAGCAAATGATGACATTGCTGGATGCTAAAGAAGCTTTAGCTAAAAAACTAGACCATGAACCTAGTTTACCAGAATGGGCTGCCCATGTTAATCAATCTGAAACAGAAGTTAAGCAGACGGTAGCACTAGGTAAGCGAGCCAAGCAAAAAATGATTGAAGCAAATTTGCGCTTGGTGGTGGCTATTGCCAAAAAGTACCAAAAACGAAATATGGAATTTCTGGATTTAATCCAGGAAGGAACGTTGGGACTAGAGAGAGGAGTAGAGAAATTTGATCCTATGCGGGGTTATAAATTCTCGACTTATGCTTACTGGTGGATTCGGCAAGCAATTACGAGAGCGATCGCCCAACAAGGTCGAACAATCCGCTTACCCATCCATATTACCGAAAAGCTGAACAAAATTAAAAAAGTGCAGCGGGAATTGGCGCAAAAGTTGGGAAGATCCCCAACACCAACAGAAATCGCCAAAGAACTGGAGTTAGAACCTGCTCAGATTCGTGAGTATATGAACATGGCGCGTCAGCCAGTTTCTTTAGATGTGCGAGTTGGTGATAACCAAGATACCGAACTGCAAGAAATGCTGGAAGATGACGGTCCATCTCCAGAGTATTACACCACTCAGGAATTCTTGCGCCAAGACCTAAATAACCTGTTAGCAGAACTTACACCCCAACAGCGTGAAGTTTTAGCTCTCCGGTTTGGCTTGGAAGATGGTAATGAAATGTCCTTGGCGAAAGTTGGTGAACGGTTAAATCTCAGCCGTGAACGAGTCCGCCAATTAGAGCATCAAGCTCTTGCTCATTTACGTCGCCGTCGCGCCAATGTTAAAGAATACGTTGCCAGCTAAAAGTATAGGCAAGCACCCGCTTGTCAGTCATAAATACATATCACTTTTAGCGGTACGCCTCCTATATTTAGGGGGCAATTTTTTTTAGGAGGCAGAAGGCAGAAGGCAGGTGACAGGTGACGCGAACAAACGGACACGATATAACGGTATATATTATGCTTAACTGGGGAGTGTCATTTTTGTGCCAGTGATTACCATTCGGGAACAACAGCAAACAGCAACAGGGTTTGCAGCTAGTATCAGTTTTGGTGATGGTGAATATGACATTATTATTAGTGACCCCTTCACTCCCCAGGAAGAACAGGAACTAGAATGGTATTTTGAAGAGTGGCTGGTTTATCCCATTGTTGATACAGTCAAAGCCGAAAGAGCAAAAAATAGCGTTAAAACCTACGGTGAAAAGCTGTTTGACCAAGTTTTTCAGGATAGGAAAGCTTACAGCAAATATCAACAACTAAAGAATAATCTCAGTCAAGTACAAATAGAAATAGTTAGTAAAACGCCGGAATTTCAAGGACTGCATTGGGAAGCATTGCAAGATCCAGATTTTCCCCGACCTTTAGCCGTAGATTGTGTAATGCTGCGGAAAAGCGTTAACTCTGCTCTCGGTTCTGTAAATTTGCCAACTTCTCCAGTTATTAATTTGCTGGTAGTGGTAGCGCGTCCTGATGAAGAAAAGGATGTGGGCTATCGGACAATTTCCCGTCCGATGTTGGAATTGATCGAAAATGGTCAATTACGGGTAAAAGTAGAATTACTGCGTCCGGGAACATATCAGGCATTATCCCAGCATTTAGAAGATAAGGCGAATTTTTATCACATCATCCATTTGGATATGCACGGGGCGTTATTGACCCATGAACAGGTGCAACAACCCAGTGCAGTCAATCGTTATTTATTCAAAGGACGCTATGGACGGGATGACTTGCAACCTTTTGACGGTGTAAAGGCGTTTTTGGCATTTGAAGGGGAGAGTCAGGGAAAAGTTGATTTGGTCGAAGCGTCGGAATTAGCCGCTTTGCTGACTGGTAAGGGTATTCCTGTGTGTATTCTCAATGCTTGTCAGTCGGGTAAACAGGTGAAAACACCTCTCCCTAACCCTCTCCTAGAAGGAGAGGGAACTGGAAATAATTCTGCACTAGCGGGAGAAGATGAACTCCCCTCCTCGACACGGGGAGGGGTTGGGGGAGAGGTCAGAGAAACCAGTTTAGGAAGTCGGTTGATGAGTGCGGGAATGCAGATGGTGGTAGCAATGGGTTATTCTGTCACCGTGACTGCGGCTAAGTTGATGATGGAACATTTATATAAACATTTGTTTGCTGATAAACCTATCACGGAAGCTATTAGATTAAGTCGGCGAGAATTGTTTAATAATAAGGAACGAAAAGCCTATTTTAATAAGTTGATTAAGTTAGAAGATTGGTTGTTACCTGTGGTTTATTATAACCAGTCGGTGAATTTTAATTTACGTGCGTTTACATCAGAAGAAGAAGAGAAATATTTTGAAACTGTTGGTAGTCAATATCGCTTTTCTTTGCCGACTTATGGCTTTTTCGGGCGAGATTTGGAAATTCTCAAAATTGAGAAAGCGTTGTTAAAACACAATGTTTTATTGTTACAGGGTATGGGAGGAACGGGAAAAACAACTCTGTTAAATTATCTGCGGGAATGGTGGCAGAAAACTAATTTTGTTAAAAATGCCTTTTATTTTGGCTACGATGAAAAAGCCTGGACACTCGAACAAATTTTATTTTTTATTGGGCAACAGATATATGAAAAGTATGAATTTGCCAGGTCTCAAGTAATGATCCAAAGGGCGCAAATAGAAAAATTAGTCGCCAAATTGCGGGCTGAAAATTACGCTGTGATTTTCGATAATTTAGAATCAGTGACAGGACAACAATTAGCGATACAAAATACATTGCCAGAAACAGAACGGAATCAAATCCGCGATTTTATTGGGCGGTTGGTTGGTGGTCAAGCTTTGGTGGTGTTGGGTTCTCGCAGTCGGGAAGAATGGTTACAGCAGCAAACTTTTAAATTCAATGTTTATGAATTGCAAGGATTAGATCAAGAAGCGCGGACGGAATTAGCAGAGAAGATTTTAGAAATAAATTTACCTCCACACAAAATTGAGAAAATTCGCCAAGATGGGGATTTTCGGAAGTTAATGAAATTGTTAGCTGGTTATCCCTTAGCGATGGAAGTTGTGTTAGCAAATTTGCAAAAACAAACACCACAGGAAATTTTACAGGGTTTGCAAGCAGCGGATATAAATTTAGATGTTGCTAGTGAGGATAAAACTAAGAGTATTTTAAAATGTGTGGAATATTCTCACAGTAATCTATCACCAGAAGCGCAAAAATTACTGATTTGTTTAGCTCCTTTTAGTGGGTTTATTCATCGTACAGGTATTCCTAATTATATCAATGAGTTGCAGAAACTAGAACCATTTCAAGATTATCAATTTGATAAATTTGATGATGCTATTCAAGAGGCAATTAGCTGGGGTTTATTATCGCCGATGGATAAAGATTCACCCTTGTTAACAATTCAGCCTGTATTTCCCTACTTTTTGAAGACTAAATTAGCAACGGTTGATACTGCAACTCGTGAAGCATTGCAAGAAGGATTTAAAAACCATTATTTAGAATTGGCAGATTCTTACTATCAGTTAATGAAATCTAAAGATGCTCAAGAGCGACAATTAGGGATATTTTTCTGTAAGCTGGAGTATGAGAATTTATATAATGGATTGCAAATTTGTTTAGAGAGACAAGAAAATATTAGTATTTATTTCTGTTTATACGAGTATTTTGAGTTGATTAGTGATAATCCTAGCAACCTAAAATTAGCAGCAATAGTTTGTCAGCGGTTGGATAATTATTCAACTGCATTTATCAAAAGTGAGTTGGGTTATCAAATAGCATTTGCAATTGACAGACTTGGTAATTGCCAACGTACAGCCCAACAGTACAAGAAATCTCAAAAATCTTATGAAAAAACATTACAAATTTATGATGCCCTAGAGAGTGGAGAAGAAAGACAAAAACAACTCTGGAAAGCTAGTACCTACCACCAGTTGGGAAGAGTAGCCCAAGAAATGCGGGAATATGCACAAGCACGGGACTATTATGAACTAGCTTTATCCATCAAAATCGAATTTGGCGATCGCTATTCTCAAGCTAGAACCTACCACCATTTGGGAATGGTAGCCCAAGAAATGCGGGAATATGCACAAGCACGGGACTTTTATCAACTAGCTTTAGCTATCAAAATCGAATTTGGGGATAGATATTCTCAAGCTAGTACCTACCACCAGTTGGGAAGAGTAGCCGAAGAAATGCGAGAATATGCACAAGCACGGGACTTTTATCAACTAGCTTTAGCTATCAAAATCAAATTTGGTGATCGCTATTCTCAAGCTAATACCTACCACAATTTGGGATATGTCGCCCAAGAAATGCGAGAATATGCACAAGCACGGGACTTTTATCAACTAGCTTTAGCTATCTATATCGAATTTGGGGATAGATATTCTCAAGCTAATACCTACCACCAGTTGGGAACATTAGCCCAAGAAATGCGGGAATATGCCCAAGCACGGGATTTTTATCAGCAAGCTTTAGCTATCAAAATCGAATTTGGCGATCGCTTTTCTCAAGCTAGTACCTACCACAATTTGGGAGGATTAGCCCAAGAAATGCGGGAATATGCACAAGCACAGGACTTTTATCAACTAGCTTTAGCTATCTATATCGAATTTGGCGATTACTATTCTCAAGGCTTAATTTACCACAATTTGGGATATGTCGCCCAAGAAATGCGGGAATATGCCCAAGCACAGGACTTTTATCAACTAGCTTTAGCTATCTATATCGAATTTGGCGATTACTATTCTCAAGGCTTAATTTACCACAATTTGGGATATGTCGCCCAAGAAATGCGGGAATATGCCCAAGCACGGGACTTTTATCAACAAGCTTTGGCTATTTTTATCGAATATGGCGATGCCTACGGCGTGCCAAGCCTACACTTTTCTCAAGCTAGAACCTTCCACAATTTGGGATATGTAGCCCAAGAATTGCGGGAATATGCACAAGCACAGGACTTTTATCAGCAAGCTTTAGCTATCAAAATCGAATTTGGCGATAGATATTCTCAAGCTAGTACCTACCACTGTTTAGGTACACTGGCAGACGCACAGGAAAATTATGCGGAAGCAAGGGTGAATTTACAAAAAGCGTTAGAGATATATGTTGAATATAAAGAAGAATATTGGGGGAATATTGCGAGAGAGATTTTAGAGAGATTACCAGAGTGAAATGTAAGGGTTTAGCAATGCTAAACCCCTACCTGATATGCTTGTTGTAGTAATAAATTAAATAAAGAACCTTGGCGAATTATCACTGTTTATTTTGATCGCACCCAAAGGAATAAATTATGAAAGTACATATTGATGAAGAAGAGGATGCTTTATATTTACGTCTTGATTAATCCAAAATTATTGAATCTGAAGAAGTTTATCCAGGAATTGTACTTGATTTTAATAAAGAGAATCAGGTTGTAGGTATTGAGGTTTTACAGTTATCTAGTAGGATAAATCTGACTACCAAGAATATCAAGGTGGAAATTTCTCAATCTTCTTCTCAATCTTAAATTATATCATCAACCTGATAAACGCTGTAAAAATTCCGTGTGTTCTGGTGAATTTAATCCTGTTTGCAATACTTCTAAAACTTTAACCATATCTCCTGCTAATAATGCAGTTACAGATAACCATAATCCCGGCATAACTTGACTTTTAATAATTCCCTCTACATCAGGTTGCAGTAATATATATTCACTCTCATGTAACTGAAACCAATCTAATTTATTTTCTAAACTCTGCCAAACAATATATTCTTGAATGCCGTTCCGTTTATAGGCTTTTTTCTTATCATATAAATCATAAGCTGCACTGCTGGCAGCAATTTCCGCGACTAATTCCGGTGCGCCTTCAATATAATCATCATCGGTAATTCGAGATTTTCCACCCAAACTTTCATCAATTAATAAAACTCCATCGGGTTGAGGTTCATTATCTTGATCTAATCTAATAGTGGGTTCAATTCCTAGTTTAATTCCGGGGGTATGAATACGATAATTCCACAACCAACCGATTAAATTGCTGTGTGGTTCTGCATGACGTTGAAAGCGTAAAGGTGAGGCCACGTAAACTACTCCTTCGATTAATTCAGCTTTTTTAATATCGGGACTTTCTGCATAACGACGTTCAAATTCATGACGTGATAAGCGATCGCCATTTTCTAAAGGTAAAATTTGAGGAGTTGGGTTAGTTTGTGGCCGCTGCATTATCATTTGCTATACCTCCAAGAATTAATTGACACAATCAGCAGAGGACGGGAAAACCCGCCCGTATATAATCAATTATGGTGCTGGGGGTAAAGTTCCACCACTAGCAGTCGGGGGTTCGGTGTAATCGCAAAATATATTTACCCCTATTTTGAGGATATACAAAACTATAACAGTAGCAATGGCCGGATCTAGAGGTAAGCCGTTAGCTGAGGCTAAACCCACTAAAGAAACTATCGCACCTGTGAGTAAAGGTGAACTACCCGGATTTTTCGTATATTCCTTGATTTGACCACGAAACCCGTCATCGCCGCAAAGTTCATTTCGCAAGTTCTTCAGGGTGATGTCCCACAGAGACTTACCTTCCCCCATGATGACTTGACCATTTTTTTCTTGCCATAAATCTTGAAAAGCCTTTTCCATATCGCCATTGTGCTTTTCTAAATGCTCCATTGCTTCCAGTCCGGGGGTATAATCGGGCATTAATTCCCGCATAGCTTGGATTTCGCTGTTAGTGAGTTGCATAACTGATTCAGGCTTTTTACTGAGTGCGGTCAAAATTAACTACATCTCAGAGATTAGCATTTCACTTACCCAATAAATTTCCCTCTTCTTTTCCGAAATCCCCAGACTTGCTGTTGTAGTTAATCATCACACTGATATCACCAAGGTTTAAATCAACGGTGCATATCACAATTTGAGAGCAAATCAAGTGATCATAATCAACAATTTACCTGTTCTCACCCCTTGAGAAATGTACAAGTAAAATGTCAGACTCAAAATAGCTCAGATATTAAATCTAAATTTGGAAAAATAGATTTGTCATCCTCCAGAAGGGTGAAGACTTTAGGTAAAGCAGGAAATTTCTCAACAATGATATTTTTGGATTACCATCCAAAATCTATAAAAACTTCATTTTTTGAGGGTTTTTAATTCCAGATAATATATATAAAACCTTTGATGGAATGCCGAAGTATCAATGTTTAGTTATGATGCTAGGAAGTTTGAGACGAGTAGTTGATTTTATTAGAGGAGAAGTCGGGTGCTGCACAAAAATTCTAAGTTCATTCCCCAAGATAAGTTCAAATTTACCGCTGTTGGACTAGTTGTTGCTTTTGGGATGTTAGCTTTAGGTGTAATTGGGGAACGGACGAAAATAAACCTTAAATCTACAGTGATAGCAGCAGATTTACCAGGTTATACAAATCAGATTCAGAGTAGCAATGAAAACGCTCTTTTGTCAAAATTGAGAGATATTAGAGATCAAAGAGGTCAACTTCAGCCTAATACTCTTGATTCTCACGATTTACCATCCGAAGCTTTGACAAGCAATATTAGCACAATATCCACAACGACAAGACAACTACAAGGAAGAACACCTGTAAATTTTCCTGAAAAAGATGGAATTTATCTTTATGGTCAGTCCTCAACACCAAACCAGTTAGGACAGGGTTATATTGTGTTTCAGAAACAGCAAGGTAAGGTGATGGGTGCTTTGTATATGCCCAGTTCTGAGTTTAGCTGTTTTCAGGGTACAATCGCTAAGTCAGGGGAATTGGCAATGACAGTAAGTAGTTCTCCGGGTGAAGTTGGTGTAATTCAAGTATCAACTACCAGCAGAATACCCAGATTGACTGATGAAAATGCTAACACTTACGCGCATTCAATAGCACTGCAAAACTATCATCAGTTAAATTCTGTCAGTGCTAATGATAGACAAATTTTACAGGTCTGTCGTCAAGATTTAAGCAGTGCTAATCAGTAGTTTAATAAGTTTAATACTCAATTCCCGCTTGGGCTTTAATGCCTTGATCTTTGAAAGGATGCTTAACTAGAGTCATTTCTGTGACTAAATCCGCCTTTTCAATTAAAGCCGGTGGTGCGCCTCTACCTGTGAGAATTACGTGTTTATCTGGTGGTTTTTGGGCTAAACCTGCTAATACTTGCTCAACTTCTAAGTAACCGAGTTTGAGCGCAATATTAATTTCATCTAATAGTACCAGTTTAAAATCGGGGTTGCGGATGAATTCTAATGATTTATCCCACGCAGCACTAGCTTTATCTAAATCGCGATCGCGATCTTGTGTTTCCCAGGTGAAACCTTCACCCATGGCGTGAAATTCTAGCTGGTCTGGCCAATGACTGAAAACCCGCTTTTCTGAAGGTTCCCAAGCGCCTTTAATAAATTGCACGATCGCTACTTTATATCCATGACCGAGCGATCGCATCACCATTCCCAAAGCCGCAGTAGTTTTACCCTTACCATGACCAGTATTGACAATAATTAAACCCTTTTCTGGTTTTGCTTTAGCTATACGTTGATCTTGTATCTCTTTACGCCGCTGCATTTTTTGGCGATACTGTTCATCATTCAGAGATGATGACGATGACATTACCTCATCGATCAACCGCGAAAGTTCTTGATCAGATTTTAATTCTTCTGGTGTGTCGTTTTTCATTAAACTTCTGGGCTATAACTGTTATAATTACGGCAATCAATAATAAAGTATACTTGGTTTAGTTCGTTAATCAAATTCACTGGGTTTGAGCATTGTCTACATCTAGCAATATTACACTTGCCAATTTGGAAAACGTCTTAGCATTCAAAAGTTTATTTTTCAACAACCAAGTAAAACTGTATAACATACAAACAGAACCATTGACTTTAGAACCATATTGCTATTCTAGAGAATTCAACCGATTTATCACAGCACTTGATCAAGAAAATTTTGTTATTCCTTTTAACTGGACAGATTGGCAGAATGAAGGCAACCGATTAATTAAACATCCAGAATTCTTGGCTACTGCTGACTTATCTACATTACAGAAATTATTGACATTTCATGTTCGCCAAGACCGCTTTTGTAGCGGACACCTAGCAGCAATGATTGAGAATGGACATTTCCTAGCTATTTTAAATCGCCTCCAAGCAATTCACACAGAATTAATTTCCGTAAAAATAGATATATCCAATACAGAAATTATGCCAGAAAGATTGATCCCTATTCAAGGCGATATTACTAAATTACAAGTAGAAGCGATTGTCAATGCTGCCAATAATTCCTTATTGGGTGGTGGAGGTGTTGATGGTGCAATTCATCGTGCAGCAGGATCAGAACTACTGCAAGAATGTCGCCAGTTAAATGGTTGCGCTACAGGTGAAGCAAAAATTACCAAAGGTTATAAACTACCAGCAAAATGGGTAATTCACACAGTTGGTCCAGTATGGAAAGGTGGAAACCAAGGCGAAGATAATCTATTAGCGAGTTGCTATCTTCATAGTTTAGCCTTAGCTGAAGAACATAACATTAAAACTATTGCTTTTCCAGCAATTAGTACAGGTGTTTATGGTTTTCCTATAGAACGTGCTACTAAAATTGCAGTCACTCAAGTTAATAAGTTTTTACAAAGCCATAATTCACCCAAACAGGTACTTTTTGTGTGTTTTAGCCAAGATGCTTATCTTATGTATCAACAACTCTTGAAAGATTTGCTGAAAAGCTAGATAACATTAAATGCGGGGTATTTACCATTTGAGAGTGAGCAAAAATGTCAAAACTGCAAGGTAAGAAAATTGCACCCATACCCATGTCAGCCGATATTGGTGTGGTTGATTTGATTAATAACTATTTTACCGCTTACAACTCAGCCCGGTTGAGGGAAGCCTGTCAACTGCTGAGTCAGGATATATTTCAACCAGGTGTAACCGTCGGGGTTAGCCTTTCCGGTGCTTTGACACCAGCGGGTTTTGGAGTTTCCGCCCTCGCGCCTTTAATTCGTCATGGTTGCATTGACTGGATGATTAGCACTGGTGCAAATCTTTACCATGATATGCACTACGGTTTAGGTTTTGAATTGTTTGCAGGTAGTCCATTTTTAGATGATGTCAAATTACGGGAAGAAGGAACAATCCGTATTTATGACATTATTTTTGGCTATGATGTTCTGTTAGAAACTGACGCTTTTATCCGTAAAGTTCTCCAAGCTGAACCTTTTCAAAAGCGGATGGGAACGGCTGAGTTTCATTATTTATTGGGTAAGTATGTGCGGGAAGTAGAAAAGCAATTGGGTGTACAGCATTCCTGTTTATTAGCAACAGCTTATGAATGTGGCGTACCCATTTATACTTCTTCCCCTGGTGATAGTTCCATCGGTATGAATGTGGCGGCTTTGGCGTTGGAAGGTTCAAAGTTGATATTAGATCCTGCTATTGACGTGAATGAAACTGCGGCTATTGCTTACGCAGCACGGGAAACAGACGGTAAAAGTGCGGCTGTAATTCTTGGTGGTGGCAGTCCTAAAAACTTTTTATTACAAACACAACCGCAACTTCACGAGGTTTTAGGATTGGAAGAACGGGGACATGATTTCTTTGTCCAGTTTACCGATGCGCGTCCAGATACAGGCGGTTTATCGGGCGCGACTCCAGCGGAAGCGGTGAGTTGGGGTAAAATTGACCCAGATGAGTTACCCAGCGCGATTGTTTGTTATACCGATAGTACAATTGCTTTACCTTTGGTAACGGCTTATGTTTTGAATCAATGTCAACCTCGTACTTTGAAGCGGTTGTATGATCGACGGGAAGCATTGTTAGATACTTTGCAAAAAGATTATTTAGCAGCGAAGGATAACCCAGTAGTTAAGGAAGGTGCGGAGGAAGTAGCGACTTATCCCTGCGGTACGCCGGTTAAGCGTTAAGGAATAATACCTCTCCCTAACCCTCTCCTACAAGGAGAGGGGAAAGAAGTAATTTGCTCCCCTTCCCTTGTAGGGAAGGGGTTGGGGGTTAGGTTTTTAAAGTTTATTGGTTTGCCAATGATATGGCAAAATAAGAATATAGATAGATTAGTTATTAGCTTTATAACCAGTAGAGTACAGCAATGACTCAAACAAGTGATCTATATTCTTTGTATGATATTGATAATGAAAAATGGCTATTAGAAACGCTGCAACTTCTCAAAGAAAAACGTCTAGAAGATATCGACTTAGAGCATTTAATTGAGGAATTAGAAGCTGTGAGTCGTCGAGACAAGTTAACGGTTGAAAGTTTTTTAGAACAGATTATTAGACATTTATTACTTTTGCAATATTGGCAATTTCAATATGATTATAATGCCAATCATTGGCAAGCGGAAATTATGAGTTTTAGATGCCAACTTAATGATTATTTAAGTCAAAATCTCAGAAATCATTTACAAGAAAATCAAGCCAAAATTTATGAGAAGGCGTTAAGATATGTCAGGAAGAAAACAGGAATGAATGCTGATTTTCCTGAAGAGTGTCCTTATACTATTGAACAATTATTAGATCAAAATTGGTTGCCATAAATCGCTGATATGGTCGCTAATTGGGGGGGCGATCGCTTTTCCAGGTGTATCGCCCCTACATTTGTTCATCAGATGTCTATTTATTATTTTGCTTTGTGATTGCTTGTTGCACGACTTCGATATCTAACTCAAGTATACGAGCGATTTGTTCTACAGTTAGCCCCTCATTTAACAGTCTAGGAATCGTTTCTAACTTCGTTTCTTCTTTTACTTCTTGATAAAATCGGGTTTTTTGCCATTCTGTTAATCCAAACATTGCTTCTAACTCCTGACGACTATAGGATGAGAATTTGTAAACTAGCATTCTTTCTACTAATTCTAAAAGATTACGACTCTTGGCCGCATCTGCTTTTTCTACCAGATTGATCAAAGTTTTTGCTTGTTGGATAGCTTCATCTTCAGGGGAAACTACTAATTTAATAATTCCTAAACCAATTGAAGATGATGTATCAGTTATTTCATCTAAGTAAACGACATGAATTAGTCCAGCAGTTAGTAAAGTTTGATATGCTAAGGGTATACCAGGGTCAAGATCCCGATTTGCCCACAATACTACAGCTTGCCATGTTCTTTGCGGTTTATATTGGTTTAAGTAAAGAAATGCTTCTGTAATTAATCGCCAGTATAAATTATCATCGCTTTGAAATTGTACTTCTACAAAATAAATCGGGTCTTGTGGGTACTCTGGTTTGGGTAAAAATAAGCCATCTATTCGACGTGCTAATTCTTTGATTTCCACAGAGGAAAATTCGTAGTGTAAAGCTAGTGTAGGTGACTGTTCTAGCAGTTCAAATAAAACACTGGGTAGATTTTGCAGTAATGTGTAAAATATCGTGTCTGTCTTCATTTTATAAGTCGTTTAATGCACCCAATTGAATCTTTCTCATATTTTTATATTAGACGTTTTCTATTAATTTTTGAGAATGACATCTAATATTTCTGGCAGGGTAAAATAAATATAGTAAAGAATTGGTGTACCCACAATATCTATAGTTCCAAAATGACGACATAAATCAGAGTTAGGATAAGAGTTAGGTATTTTAAGTTGAGGAACTTTAATAGGAGTAGAGTTAATATGAAAAGTGATACACCATTTAGGTTTTACTTTTAATTTGCCATTTTCATCTCTATCTTCTTTTTTTTCTCCTAAGTCATAAAATAAATTATCATAAAAATAATCTATCTTTACCTTATTTACTTTATTAAATTCTTTAGCAACAATACTTTGCGAATAGGGAAAGTAAGATTCTACAAGATTGGGCATATTTTCCCCTATAGTGTCAAAAAATATTTTTACCTGTTCAATAATATAATCTGTAGCAATTCTCTTTTGCTGATCATTTTGAAAAGAAATTAATGGAACATAATCACTTTTTAAGGTTTGATTTTCTAGCAAAACAATTTCTTTCGGTTTTCCTAAAGGATGACTATGACGAATTTGCTGAGAATCATTTTCTGAGAGTAATAAAACATCTGATGCTTCAATAATTCCTAAATATACCTTTTGTATTACCTCAAAATCTGCTTTAAATATTTTAATACCTCTAATATTAAATCTAGATTCTATGTTTCCCAAAGAATGTTGATCATATTCCGTTTTGTCAGTAAAATAAAAAGGAATAAAAAATTGGTTTTGTATCAGAATATTAGGAAACTTTTGCTGTAAAGCTAATTGTAATGCTAATTCGTAACCAAGTTGTTTTTCTAAAGCTACTTTATAACTATGACCTGAATCGGTTTTTTCTAATTCTTCAAAAGATTTATGTCTATAATCTTCATATCTTTTTAAAGAAATATTTTTGAAGTCAATAATCTTGAAGTATTCAGAACCGTTATCTATTTCTCGTAAAACTAAATCAGGCGTTGGATAACGACGTAATAATTTACTCTTATCGAATTTACTTCTTTGATATTGTAAATCGAGAAAGATTCTAATATTTAAATCCCATTCTATACAGAATAATTCGCTACCATATAATGGTCTATAAGTATTTTGATGGAAAAGATTAGGATCATATTTTTCATATAACCGTTTATTACCTATGTACTTAATCGGAAACCCACCAACTCTATTTTCTTCACTTCTATGATACAAACGGTGATAGCTCTGAGGATTCTTATACCCATCTATTGTGATATCAGTATCTGCAAACAAGATATTAGGAAAATCATTCCTATCTGAGTCAAAATTTTTCTTAAAGAAATAAGTTTGACACATATCTTCCCAAACATAATCAAAACCTTGTTCTCCCTGTATACCCCAAAAATCACCATCATCTAATTCTGGGTTTAAACCTCCATATAAAAAAGTTTCAATCGCTTCATAAATTCCCCAGTAATCAGCATCTTTATAATGTGTATTCCTATCTATATTATCAAGTGCTTCCTTACAAATTGTAATAGTTTCCTCAAAGGTATCTTGATCAAAAAGAGAGTGATTAATGGTTAAATAATTATCTCTAAATCTTTGTGATAGAAATTTAATATCTTGACTTCTCCCATAAACATGATCAGGTACATCTTCCTGTAATTGTTCAATAATTTCATCCAGGATAAAACAATAAAGATTAACTATATCGGTACTTTCATAGGTTATAATGGGACGTGGTAAGTCCATCACATCAATATAAATAGCTCCATTATCTAAATAAATAGCTCTATCTAAATATTTATATATTTTAGAATAGTCTATTTCTTCACTACGTCTAACTTTCTTTTCAATAGAATTAATAGCTAAATCATCATAAGCTTCTAAGACTCTTTCAATCATAGAAAGTTTACTGTATAAAATACACTCACTCTCTTCTTGGTATTCTAAACTAATACCTCCTGTACTCAAAGTTGGTTGATCTTGATTTTTTTTATTTTTAGTATCTTTTCTGGTAACTCTGGAATTATTTTCATTGTCCCGATCAAATTTTCTGAATGTGCGATACATTAAAAAGAAAAAATCACGCACTTTGTTAAATTTACTAATATCCTCAGAATTAGTTTCATTTTGATATTTAGCAATAAAATCATCAAAACCTTTTGGTAAATAAAAAGCATATCCTTCAGGTTCAGATTTAATACCTACAAAGTCTGAAGTTATTTTAAGATTGAGTTTTGAAAAGTCCCACATAATACATCAACAACATTATTGAACAAGGAGGAAATTATGATGATTATCAATTAGATGATTTTGGTTAATACTTTAAAAGCTCCTCAACAAATTCTTTATGGGATTTAATAAAGTCTCCGAAAGTTACCAATTCCTTATCATTCTTACCTAACAAGACCCGAAGTGGCTTTTTATCTCGATTAAAAACACTATCCCAAATAAAAAACATCAGTTTATTTTTTATCTGATCTTCTGTAACTTTACCTGTGTTTATAAAACGATAACCTATCTGCATATCTTCTATTCTTCCACTTCTGACAGAATTATGGTTATCTTTAATAAAGTCGTTGAATTGTTTAACTAAATCTTTCCATTTTAAATCACCATTTCCATACCCTTCTAAAATGACATCATTTAGTTTTTCATCATTATCTTCATTCCAGTCTACATATTCCCATTCCCAACGTCTTTTAAAAGCGTTATCCATAAAGTAAATAGAATTATCAGAAGTATTCATTGTTCCAAATATGGAAAGATTGTAAGGAATGCGAATTGAACTACCAACTGCTTTGTTATTTTTTACTTCGATTTTAATTCTAGAAAAAATAGCTTTATAATGGTGTAAAAAATCTCCTTTATCTTCCGAATATATTTTTAAATACTCTGGCTTTGATGATTTTTCGCCCGGATATTTATATTTAAAATATTTCTCATCTGGCTCAAATCCGATTAATTCTACTAGTTTTCTAAATTCTAAATCTGAAATATTAATTCCATAAGCTGACCAACCCTTATCATTACCATTTTCAATACGATCTAAAAGTTGAAAAACTGTACCAAAAATTGCTGAAGAATTACCTCGATTAATTTCATCAATTACTAAGGCAACATTTTGAGGGATTTCTCCTTCCTTTGCAGCTATAATGTTTTTGTATGCTTCTGCTAATGCTTTTAAAAAATGACCTTCATAAAACTCATAATAAACATCTCCATTAGATTTAGTCTGTGGCATTAATTTTCCCATAAAATCGCCATAGGTGTATTCTGGATGAAAAACAGTTTTAATCAGATTCTCAGGATGAATATTTTTATCAATCTTTAACTCTGTTTTAACAATTCCGCCATCAATATCGTTAGAAATTTTGTGGCTTTTACCAGTACCAGGACAACCGAAAAATATTTTTTGAATTGGTTTTTGCATGGTAGTTTTTATAGAATTTTTATCATTATTTTGATTGGGTAAAATTCGCTCAAGATCATGTTGTAGCATTTTGATAACAGAATTATATGCAGTATCAGAGCGTTTGCGAGGCGGAGGAGTTGGGTTCATTTCATGGATATGTTAAGTTAAATTTTAGCTGAATTTTAATTATACACAGTATTCAGAAATAATACTAACTTATTTACACATCTTTATACAACAAAAATTGCAGCAATAATAGATGAAGAGAAATTACTTTTAGTTTAAAATCTGTGATAATTAGATTGACAATTAAAAAATATGTTGCAATTTTTAACAAAACTAAACCACTTTAATCCTGTTAATCCTTAAATCCTGGAAATCCTGATTCAGACAGTTTCTTAAACCATAAAAAAACACCCATCCAGTTATTTTTCTGAATGGGTATTAATCAAATAAAATCTACAATTCAATTATCAAACATTCCCATAAACAGGAATAGCTGCACCACGTACATCTTTAGCAGCTTCCGAAGCCAAAAAGCAAATTACCTCAGCAATAGATTCCGGTTTTACCCACTTATCCGCGTTTTCTGCACCCATAGCTTGCCGGTTGGTAGGGGTATCAATGACGCTGGGAAGGACAGTATTTGCAGTGATATTAGTTCCTTTGGTTTCATCGGCTATAGCCTTCGTTAATGCTATCACACCAGCCTTAGCCGCAGAATAAGCCGCTAGTTGCCCCGCAGGTTCTACACCAGCACGAGAACTGACAGTAACAATGCGCCCATAGCCATTTTCTAACATTCTTTTCAGGCTATATTTACAAGTCAAAAAAGTTGTATTTAGATTTAATTCCAACTCATGCTTCCAACTATCAAAACTGTATTCGTGAGTTTTCCCCATTGAGAAACCACCGACTAAATGAATTAAAACATCTACTCGGATCATCCGGCTGATGAGTTGCTCTACAGATGCTTCATCTTGCAAATTAGCCGGGAGAAATTGAATTCTGGCAATATCCGCTGGTGATAAAATTCCTTTGAGGCGTTCCACATCTTTAAGACTACGATAAGGAATTGTTACCTCAGCACCTTGGGCTAAAACTGCCGGTGTGACACCTAAACCCAGTCCACCAGTACCACCAGTGAGTAAAACTTGTTTTCCTTTCATAAAAGATGCACTTTTTTAATCTTCATGAATTAAGATAGCGCAGAACTGGTAAAAACTGAATTAGAGGATGTTTGTAAAGTTATTAGTTATACCTAAAAACCTCTCTCCTTGTAGGAGAGAGGCTTTGATTTTCTCCCCTTCCCTTGTAGGGAAGGGGTTGGGGGTTAGGTCTAATATTTTTGCTTCAAATACATGAAAATTGCTGTAAATTAGATCGGATTTATTTGGGAAAATCAGCCTATAAGATGAGAGATATCTGGCTAAATTTGGACTAAGATCAGATATTTATAAAAATCTATCATTTACAAAATGCTGCCTCCATCTTTTCAACCGATTACAAAACGCCCCATTTTAAAATTACCAAATCATGCCAGAGTGGCAGTTTGGGTTGTTATGAATGTTGAAAATTTCACTTTCGGCAAATTAGGAACAGCAATTCAACCCCATTTAAATAGCCATCCAGAAATTGCTAACTATGGTTGGCGAGATTATGGTAATCGTGTGGGTATTTGGCGATTATTTGAATTATTTGCTGAGTTAGAAATACCTGTTACCGCAGCAGTTAACGGTGAAATTTGTACACTTTATCCAGAAATTATCACTGCCATCAATGACTATGGCTGGGAAGTGATGGCACATGGCATTAATAATTCTACAGGTCATAGTGGCATGGATAAAAATCAAGAAAATGAAATAATAAATCAAACGTTAAATTTACTAAAACAATCAACTGGCAAACTACCAAAAGGCTGGTTAACACCTGGATTTTCAATTACAGAATCAACATTTGAATTATTACATTCAGCCGGGATTGTTTATACAGCAGATTGGGTAAATGATGACCAACCATACTGGTATGAATTACCTCATGGTGAATTATTAGCCATACCCTATACTATAGAAGCAAATGATATTAGCTTGTGCTTAAGTAACCGCTTTTCTGGTGCAGAATTTGCCCAAGCGATAGAAGATCAATTCGACCAATTATGGCAAGATGGCGAATCACAAGGACGAGTGATGGCTATTGGTTTACATCCATTTATTGTCGGTCAACCTCTGAGAATGAAATATTTAAAAAAATGCTTACAATATATTAAAAATCAACCTCAAACCTGGTTAACAACGGGTGAAGGGATTTATAATTGGATGAAGCATATTAAAGTTAATTAACCAGATCCCCGACTTCTCAAAGAAGTCGGAAATCTATATCTCAATTAGAAATTCCAAATATGACTATATCACAAACCGAAACTATTAAAATCCCTGTAATTGATGCCAACAAAGAAAACATCAAACCCTATGGACATTTATTAGGTGAGGATGTTAGCAAACCCGGTTTAGGAATTCCCTTTTATCAAGAAAGAGTATTAGAAGGTGAAAATATTGATTTTGTTTATCGGGGAAATGCCACTTTTAGAACTGCCAAAATCATGCCCGGATACCCGCCAATTATATGGCTAGAACGTCATCTGCACATGACACAAATGTTTATTGCTTTGGGTCAATCACCGTTTATTATGGTATTGTCACCACCCAATCATGAAAACGGCGAAAATTTACCAGATTTAAATTTAGTTAAAGCATTCCGGTTTCCTGCTGGACACGGACTATTATTGCATCTTGGTACATGGCATGATTTCCCCATAGCGTGTGATTTTCCAGTGGTTATCCTCACGGCAAATTCTGATGAAGTTGTCACTGCTTTAAGCCAAATGCAAACACCAGATGAAATGAACCAAGGAGATGTTTATAAAATTTCTCTCCCCAAAAGATTAGGTTGTGAAATTCACTTGGATATTTAATAAAATGTCTGAGAAATATCAAATTTTATTTAGATCCCCCCAACCCCCCCTTAGAGGATGTTTTAAAAGTTTTGAATGTATAAATAAACCCCTCTCCAAACCTCTCCCCGACGCGGGGAGAGGCTTTGAAACCCCCATTTCCTCGTAGGGAAGGGGGGAAGGGGGGTTAGGTTGCTGAAGATTATTGGTTTCATCTAATACTTTTCAAACAACCTCTTAAAAAGGGTGGCTAAGAGAAGTTTTAAGTATAAGTATCAAGGTTTTTTCAAAATGGTAATATCACCTTGAAAAATAGGTAATAAATCAATCAAAGTCCCCCTTTTTAAGGGGGATTTAGGGGGATCTACAAGTATTTGATACCACACGAAAAAGTTTGTTTTCAGAAATTATCTGACTCCTGACTCCTGAATTTTTTATGGACTTACCCAACATTTCCACTTATTTACGTCCTGATGATATCCAAAATATCACCCATTGGGGTGAAGATTGGACTTGGTTAGCAGGTGGAACTTGGCTATTTTCTGAACCTCAACCGCATTTAACAGTGTTGGTAGATATTCAATCTTGGGGATGGTCAGAAATTGAAGTAAAACAAGATAATTTAATCATAGGTGCAACTTGCCCGTTAATTAAATTATTAGAATATCCCTGGTTAAAAGAATGGACAGCAGGATCAGGATTTAAAACTGCTATTAATGCTTTAGCAGCATCATTTAAAATTGTTAATTTAGCTACGGTAGGAGGTAATATTTGTCTAGCTTTATCAGTGGGAACTTTAGCACCTTTAATGATAGCTTTAGATGCCAAATATGAAATTTGGAATTTACAAGGAGAGTCGCGTCAAGTAGCTGCTAGAGATTTTCAACTCGGTGCCAAAATCACAATTTTACAACCAGGTGAAATTCTCCGACGAGTTTTAATTCCTGTAGATAATTTAAAATGGCAAATTAATTATCAAAGATTTAGTATTGCTGCAACTGATCCTGCTTTAGCAATTGTAGTAACTACGAAAAATAATCAACAGATACGTTGTGTTATTGGTGCTAGTGTTCCTGCACCCATGTTATTAGGAGAAGCTGAAAATATAGAAACAGCAGAAAATAAATTTATTGCTGCTTTGGATAAAGAGAATTTTCTTGATAATGCTAAAGCAGGTGCAAATTATCGACGAGAATTAACAAAAATTTTAATCAAGCGATCGCTATCAGCTTTATGATATCAGAAAATTTAACTTTGCAAATTAATCATCAAACTTATACAGCCACTTGTCAACCGGGAACTAGTCTTTTAACTGTATTAAGAAATTTAGGTTTATTTGGTGTCCACCGTGTTTGTGATGCTGGTGACTGTGGTGCTTGTACTGCTTGGATAAATGATACACCAATTCACAGTTGTATTTATCCAGCAATGCGAATTGCTAATCAATCTATTACCACAATTGAAGGACTTTGTACAAATAATGAACTTGCAAAAATACAGCAAGCATTTTTAGAGAAACAAGGATTTCAATGTGGTTTCTGCACTCCGGGAATGGTGATGAGTGCGGCAAAATTACCGACATTATCAGAAGATGAATTGAGGTTTGCTTTAAAAGGGAATTTATGTCGCTGTACGGGATATCAAGCAATTATTGAAAGTATTCAACTCTCTCAAAATTCACAATTCATAACTCAGGAATTAACACCTAATATACAGCATTGCGTTGGTGAAAGTATTCCTAAACAAGATGGTAGAGAAATTGTCACTGGGAAAGCAGCTTATACAGGAGATATTGTACCACCAGGATTATTACATCTGAAGGTATTGAGATCGCCTTATCCCCATGCGCGAATTTTGCAAATAAATATCGAAAAAGCGAAAAATCTTGCTGGTGTAGTGGAAATTTTCACCCATGAAGATGTCCCCAGAATAGCCTATACTACAGCAGGTCACGCGGAACCAGTCCCCGACCCATTAGACCATTACATATTAGATCATAAAGTTAGATTTATAGGCGATCGCATTGCCGCTGTAGTTGCCGAAACACCTCAAATTGCCGAAAAAGCTTGTCAATTAATTGAAGTAGATTATGAAATCTTACCTCATGTAACTGACCCAATACAAGCAATGGATAGTGGAATTGTAATTCATGACGAACCAGAATCATCACAAATTCCTGATAGAAACCGCAACATTGCTGGAAAAATATCTTTAGAATTTGGTGATGTAGAAGAGGGTTTTTCGCAAGCAGATTTAATTCTGGAAAACACCTACACATTACCCGCAGTTCAACACGTTCACCTCGAACCACATATTACTATTTCTTGGTTAGAAGAGGATGGAACATTAGTAGTTCGTTCTAGCACTCAAGTACCATTTCACTGTCAGCGGTTACTCTCCCAGCTTTTCAAATTACCTCTGGAAAAAATTCGCGTTTATAAAGCTCAAATTGGTGGCGGTTTTGGCAATAAACAAGAAATATTATCAGAAGATATCTGTGCATTAGCAACATTGAAAATAGGGAAACCTGTACAGTGGGAATTTACCAGAAAAGAAGAATTTACCGCCACCAATAGCCGTCATGCTATGAAAATAAAAATTAAAAGTGGAGTCAAAACTGATGGTACATTAATTGCCCAAGATATAGAAGTAATTGCTAACACCGGCGCTTATGGAAATCATAGTCCGACAGTAGTATTTTTAGCAGGTTATTTGCCATTAGGATTGTATCGTTGTCCCCATAAAAAATTTACAGGTTTAGCAGTTTATACAAATACAATGCCAGCAGGCGCATTTCGTGGTTATGGTGCAACTCAAGGCACTTTTGCCATGGAAAGCCAAATTGATGAAATTGCCCAACAGCTAAAAATTGATCCTGTAGAAATGCGGTTAAAAAATTTGATTCGTCCAGGAGATATTATTCATCTAGGAAAATCCAAAGCCCACTTTAATTTAATTGGTAGTTACGGCGTTTTGGAATGTTGGGAAAAAGTAATTCAGTCCCTAAATTACATTCCCGGAACACCACCAATAGTTACAGGTTATCGCTGTCGGGGTGTAGGTTTTGCTGTTTCCATGCAAGGAAGTGGTTTGTCAAAAATTCATTTAGCTAAAGTGAAATTATACCGTTTAGCTAATCACAAATATGAATTAAGAACAGGTTCTGTAGATGTAGGTACAGGTTCCGATACCACCCTGCGACAAATAGCAGCAGAAGTTCTTAACGTCAAAGTTGCTGATATTTATATCATCGCCGGTGACACACAAGAAACCCCTTTTGATGCAGGTTCCTATGCTTCCGCAACAGTTTATATATCTGGGCAAGCTGTGAAATTAGCAGCAGAAAAACTTCTGCAAACTAATGAAAATAGTGTAGAAATTTCCTATGCAGCAGATGAGGCAACATTAACATTTGCAGTTCAAGGTGTAGAAGTAGAAGTTGACACCGAAACCGGAAAAGTTCAAGTTTTAAAATGTGTACAAGCAATTGATATAGGTAAAGCAATTAACCCACGCATTTGTCATGGACAGGCAACCGGGGGAATAGGAATGGGAATTGGCTATGCTTTAACTGAAGAGTTATTTTTTGATGAACAGGGAAACATCCTCAACCCTACATTGAGAGAATATCGCATTCCCACAGCCGCAGATATGCCACCTATAGAAGTCATTTTCATAGAAAAAGCCGACCCCTATGGACCATTTGGCGCAAAAGGAGTGGGAGAAATTACTACTAATTGTACAGCCCCTGCTATTGCTAATGCGATCGCCCATGCAACAGGATGTAGGCTTTACCAACTCCCCATGACACCAGAAAGAATTTGGAATCAATTAAACATTGAATGTTGAAAATTAAAAATAAAGATTCATGATTGAATTTTACCAAAAATTAGCAGCAAGTTTACAAAAAAATGCTGTTGTTTTAGCCACAGTCATCAATACCAAAGGTTCCGTACCTAGAGAAATTGGCGCGAAAATGTTCATTACCATTGATGGTAAAATCTGCGGCACAATTGGCGGTGGTGCAGGAGAAGCAAAAGTTTATAAACGAGCTTTGCAGGTATTAGAAACAGGGATAAAACAAATTGTAGAAATTGACTTTTCAGGCGCACCGCATCAAAAAACAGATGGAATTTGTGGCGGTATAATGTTAGTATGTTTAGAATTGTGGTCAGGAACTGAAAGCTTAAAATTAGTCAATCAAATTATAGATGTTTTATCATTGGGAAAATCACAGGTACTTATCACACCATTAGCAATATATGAAAATCCCTATTTACTAGCAGATGAACAATTAATTACTGACATACAAACTACAGGATTAATTGAACTTTTAGAACCACCACCTACACTATTAATTATTGGTGCTGGACATATTGCAGTACCTTTAGCACAAATTGCCAAAATAGCAGGGTTTCAAATTATTATCCAAGATGACCGCCCAGAATTTGCTCATCAAGAAAGATTTCCTCAAGCTTCTCTAGTGCTAGGAAAACCTATTACAGAAATTCAGAAACACATAGAAAACATCTCTAATTTATATGTTACCTTAGTTACGAGAGGTTATCAGCAAGATTTAGAAGCTTTACGGTTATTATGTAACTTAAAATTAAAATATATTGGCATGATTGGTAGTAAAAAAAGAGTCAACACTGTTTACAAAATGCTGCCTATTAAATCTACACAATTCATCAAATCAATTTATGCACCCATTGGTTTAGATATTGGTGCTTTAACTCCCGAAGAAATTGCCGTTAGTATTTGTGCAGAATTAATTAAAGTGCGTCGTGGTGGTACTGGAGTTTCATTATCTGATAAAATTTAGATATTAATTGAACCATTCATAGCAAATTAATATGAAGCTGCATAGAATAAGATATCAAGAATAATTGATCGCAGATAAAGACGGATAAATCAATGGATTTCATTATTAGACCTCTCCGGAAATATGGTAGAGACGTTCCGCTCCGGAAATATGGTAGAGACGTTCCGCCGGAACGTCTCTACAAGGGTTTCAAACCACGCACATTTAATTACCGGAGATGTCTATTATGTACAGCCTTCTGTACAGCCTCACATAAAATTGATTGGTATCAACTTCAACTATTTATGCCGTTTTTTTCTATTATCCTCGCAGCAGGAAAATCTATTCGCATGGGTAGTTGTAAAACTGCCATACCTTGGGGTGAAGGTAAAACCTTATTAACCTATCAAATAGAAACTTGGTTAAGTTTGGGTTTTACACCAGTGGTAGTTTTAGGTTTACATAATAACCATAGACAGAAAGATTGTCTTGCTGATAGTTTAGTAGTAGTGAATCCTCATAGTGATGCTGGTAAAACAACTTCTATTATCGCAGCTTTACGACATATTCCCCTATCTTTCGATGTATTAGCAATTTCCGCAGTTGATCAACCTCGAACATTAGAAGTTTATCAACAATTACTGCAAGCACATCAAGAAAATTCAGCTTTGATTACTGCACCTACATATAAAGGTAAAATGGGGCATCCCTTATTATTTGCAAATCAAATGCGATCGCACTTATTAAATATTCGCGAAGAAACATTAGGCTTACGTCAAATTATCAAAGAATTTTCCCACCTAATTTATCAAGTTGAATTTGCTCATCCAGCAGTAATTTTAGATATAAATACGCCGGAAGATATACTGGGATCATGTCCGGCTAATTACTGTTAATAACTTTTTCCTCTTCCCCCCGTATCCTTGTTTCTTGAAAGCGACACTTTTAATTATGGATATCTTTTGCTACCTGCACCCACGACACCGATTTTGTGGCGATAAGAAAGTTCAGCACCAAACCACCCGGTAAGGCTGGTTAAGGTTCCGACAATCAGGGAGAGAATTAAGCCCCAAGGCAGTATGCGTGATTCAGCATTGCCCCAACGAATAATAAAATTCAAGGCTGTGAAAACCAGGATAGAAACGTTAAGAATCAAATGTGTCCAGCCTGCGGCACGTTTACGAACTCTTTCAATTTGTAAAAAATCGCTCATGCCAATTGCTGAAGCGATCACGCCAGTCACTAAGCCCAGTCCAATTAACCAGAAAGAAGCCCTAGCCCAGAAAAAATCTCGCGTTAACCAATAGCCAAAGTCACTGCCTAAAGCTGCGGCTAAAAAGGCGATAGGAAAGATGATACTGAGGGGATGTAGGGGATGTCCAGCGATCGCAACTGTACTGGGTACACCACTATCTAGATACTCTCTATCGTCGCTTTCAATCATTGGCGGCACATTGGGAAATGGCGTGGAATTTGGTTTTGTAGTTTCCATTATTTAAGATCCTCTTATTCAGCAGTAGGAATTTTCTCGACATCAGCTTCAGCTTGTAAGGTCAATTTGCCTTTTTCTACCTCCAATTTATTAACTTGCAGGCTTATTCCTTCTAAATCAAAGTTGCTTAAGTTCAGAATTTCACTGGTTGCATCTATCAAAGCTTGTGTTAATTCCAGTGATATTTCTTGACCTTGGCTATACTCAACATCTTGTAAATCCACAGTTTTACCACTGGCATTAATATGAGGAACTGCTGTAAAGCCTATTTGTTTAATTTCGCCAGTTTCAACTAATAATATCTTGGACTTTATCAAAATTTGGCCTTCACCAGGTAGAGAAAAATCTACTTGTTGGGGTGAGATCGTTACCTGTTGTCCATTGACTAGGATTTTCTGGCTTTGCAGTTTATCCCGCACATATTCTGAGTTAAAAGCGCGATTAATATCTGCTTCGGTTAAAACAACTTCTGCTTTACCTCTGGTGGGTTTGGTAAGTTCAATTTTCCCGAAAGCAACACTCAGAGGATTAATCGCAACGCTAGTGATTTGCATATCCATTGCTGTCATGCGGAGGTCTTGTTCCATGACTAAACCCTCGCCGACAATATGCACTTGTTCAATTTCTCCCTGAATCAGTTTGAGCGGTTCAGTCTTGATGTTGACTTCTAAATTTTCGACTTCATCTAACTGGCTAGATAATCCTATTTCTGCGGCTTTATTCAGTGCTTGTTCTCCTATCCCTGGATTTTCTGACATTATCTCTTAATTTACTAATTGGCTATCCTTGAGTCAATCTAGAAAATTAGCCATAAAAATTTATCTATCTAGAGAGTGATAATAAGATAAAAAATTATATATCTTCTAGTAGAAGAAGACCCAATTTCCAGGGTTTTTTGGTAATTATTTCTGCCTTTCTATTCTGGGTTCATAAGTTAATCGTTCAAAAGAAAGATGGAAAATATTTAGTTACTATGCGAACCTGAAATTGGCAATAAATACGACTACTTTGGCGAGGAGAATCAAAAATGGTAGCAACTCTAGATGATACCAAAAGAAATGCTATTGCAGTAAAACTAGCAGATATGAAATTACTGCAACAGTTATTTATTCAAAATGAAGAACTGTTTTTGAGAGAATGCACTGACGGTGAAGTGGCTGATAGTATTCGCAAAATGCTTGATGATGACCGCAAAAATCAAGGTATTCTTGATACCGTAGTCATTCAATATGGCATCCAAAAAGATGCGGATTCAACAGCGCAACAAATGGTGCAAACGATTCGCCAATTAATGCAAGGTAATGAATTAAGTTTCTTTGAAAAAGTATTCCAGCATGAGTTGTTGAAGCATCAACAAGTGATGAATGGTATCACAATTCATAAAGCTGCACAGAAAGTTGGCGCTGATGTCATGGCAGCAATTGGTCCTCTAAATACTGTCAATTTTGAAAACCGCGCTCATCAAGAACAACTGAAAGGAATTTTAGAAATTTTAGGTGTGCGGGAACTGACAGGACTAGATGCAGATCAAGGAATTTGGGCAAGAGTTCAAGATGCGATCTCAGCTATTAGTGGTGCTGTAGGTAGTGCTGTTACCCAAAATTCTGACAAGCAGGATATGAATATCCAAGATGTTCTGCGTATGGATCACAATAAGGTAAATATCTTATTTACAGAATTGCTACAAAGTGATGATCCTCAAAAAATTCAAGAGTATTTTGGACAAATTTACAAGGATATCAGCGCCCATGCAGCTGCGGAAGAGGAAGTCGTTTATCCTAGAGTACGTCCTTTCTATGGTGAGGCTAACACCCAAGAATTATATAATGAACAAGCTCGCTGGGGTCCAATGTTTGAGCAATTGAGAGCAATTAGCCCTTCTGCACCTGAATTCAAAGACAGACTTAGACAGATATGGGATGAAATTGGCGACCATGTTCGCCAAGAAGAAAGCACCATGTTTGCGGCTATTCGTAACAACATGAGTAGTCGAGAAACTGAAGAATTAGCTACACAATTTAAAGCCGCTAAGAGCAGAATTCAAGAGCGAATGGGAGGAACTAGAACAGGAGCGACGGTTTAGAATTTATCAGGTACTTGTATCCCCGACTTCTTATAGAAGTTGGGGATATTGTCGTTAATTTAAAGAATCCCCAACATCCGATTAACTTGTGTTGACTGTAAGGGTTTGCGTTCTATATTCTGAAAACATTCAACTTTTTTTAGATATGTAGAAGCAGTTTTAAAATTACTCAGATTGAGTAAAACCATATCTTCATATACTGAGTCTTGGGGGATTTTAATATCTAAAAAAAATTCTTCTAGTTTATTTTGGTCAATCGCAAATTTTAGATATTTTAAAAATACTTCTCGCTTTTTAGAACGCACAGTTAACAAGTACCAATTACTACTCATAGGCTGTGGTGACGAAGATTCTAGAGGTTCTATCGGTGGCATAGTATAGGTTAAGTTTATGTAAAAATCAAAAGTTCTCAGTTATCTTTGAACTTGTGTGGATGAATAGCAGCTAAAACCCGATTTCTTAACTTGCTATTAATCAAAATAGTATAGCAGGAATTTTCTCTAACTTCACCTTTAGCAATAGGTTTAGTGAGTAACAACATTCATAAAGAACAACTCCCCCCAGTTGGGGAGCTATGCAGTAGATTAACATCTAAAAAATACTTAATATCGCTGTAGTTTATTTAGATTGCCAGTATTTATAAGCCGCATAAGCCAACGTCACAACCCCGGTAATTATGGCAGATTCATCAACTTCAAATTGCGGATGATGTAAAGGATGATTGATGATTCTATCTTTATAGCCTACACCCAAGCGAAACATGGAACCAGGAGCGTGTTCCAAATAAACAGAAAAATCTTCAGCCCCAAGGGAAGGTTCGGGTAATACTTGCACGCGATCGCTACTCCAAGCTTCCTCCGCTGATGATTGTAATAATTGTGTCAGACCATAATCATTTTGTACACTGGGTACACCTTGACGATAATTAACTTGATATTTTGCACCGTAGGAATTGCAAACATTAGCAACAATATTTTCAATCCAGTGTGGTAGTTGGGCGCGGGTTTCTGGGTGGAGCGATCGCACCGTACCCAATAACTGTACTTTATCTGCAATCACATTGGGCGCTCTACCACCATTAATCTGTCCAATACTCAAAACCACTGGACGCAAAGGATTTTGAGTGCGGCTAATAGCTTGTTGCAATGCGGTAATTACCTGCGAAGCAATCCAAATCGCATCAATGGCTTCATGAGGACGCGCCCCATGTCCAGATTCACCAAGAATAATAATTTCTAAATCATCTGCTGCTGCTGTCAATGCACCGTAACGAATACCAACAGAACCAGCCGGGATCGAAGGAAAAACATGAATCCCCAAAATAGCAGAGACATTATTCATCACCCCATCTTTTACCATCCAGCTTGCACCTTGGGCAATTTCTTCTGCTGGCTGGAATAAAAACCTGATTTTACCACCCAACTCATCTGCTATTTGCGACAGCACCATCGCTGTACCTAAACCTACTGTAGTATGAACGTCATGCCCACAAGCGTGCATTACTCCTTCCATCCGAGAAGCATATTCCAATCCGCTGCGTTCTTGTATGGGCAAAGCATCCATATCAGTGCGAATTGCCAACACTTTTTCATCTTGGTGAGTGCTGTGTAATTCACCGATCACACCAGTTTTACCCACCCCTTCTTCCACGTGCAAACCACTCGAAGACAATACACCAGCCACAAACGCAGCAGTTTGATACTCTTGTCCGCTGAGTTCTGGGTGTGAGTGAATATGGCGGCGAATCTCTACTAAGCGGGGTGCTAGGTTGGTGGCTATATCTTTAATCCGGGTTAGCATTTAATTGATTATAATTTACAAGCGTTGTTCCTATCATAGATAAGTGTTTATCAGTAAAATGCTCCCATCTGACAAGATATTCAAGAAGGGGTGTAGATCTTAGGGTGTAGAATGCCAAAATATTGTATTTTATAATACATAATTTAATAATTGATTCTCAAGACCACGGTAATTGTAAAGAATTTGTAAAATTATTGTAAAACATCATCCTGGGGGTAGGCAAAATGAAATATATTGGATATATTTGATTTAACTGCCTATACCGAAAGATTTATAGACTACGCAATATGTGATCCCCCTAGCTCGGAAAAAAGCCGCTAGGGGGATCTTGTTTTAACTGTTTATGTTTTTCTGTTATCTCGTTCCCAGTCTCCGACTGGGAATGCCATCACAGAGGCAGAGCCTCTGCTATAACTAAATAAGGCAGACCCTTCGAGAACTCATTCCCATACTCTGTACGGGAACGAGAAAATGGCCAGTTGTAATGGTTAACCTTTAAGAAGCCCGTTAATTTAAGTTTCAATTTATAACTTCTCTGCACATCAATCTATGATGAAATTTGTTTTGTCATAATTTGATTTAATAAAATTTACTTCGCTTATTTATTAATACTTCATTTTATTTTTATTTAAACTCAAGTTGTTGCCTTAACCAATCACGAAAACTAACATGATAAAGACTATATTGAATTTCTTCTACTCTTGATTCTAAATGGAAAAATTCTCGCCAATTATCTAAAATTACTTTGATGTCATATTCATCTTCATCTAATCTTTCTGCTATAGTTTCTATAGAAATTGATCGCTCTTGAATTAAGATATTTAACACCTGTAAAGCTATTGTTTGCTGTTCACTGGTTGTTAAATTCATCTTTTCTAAATGATTTTGATAATAAAGTTGTAAATTTTCAGGATAAATATTTTCATTAATAGCTGTCAAGATTTCGCTAACATACATAAAATTAGTTTCATCTTGACTCAGAAGTGTTAATTGATGATTAATATTCTGAAAGCTGAAATTTCTGATATATTCCTGAATATCAGCGCGATTTTGTTCTGGGTAATTTGATAAATCTAAAGATTGAGATGGAGTTTCAATTAATAAACCTGATTTATCTGATAAAAAAGGACGACGAGTAAGGATAAAATAAACCTTTTCCGGCAGATAACGGGGTAAATAGAAAAGATTTGAGCCGCGTGGTTGATTATTAATATCAATTCTATCACAACTATCAATAGTAATAATTAACCGTTGTTCTGGATGTAATCTATCGCTGATTTGTTGCAGTAATAAAGATAAAAAACTACTGTTTTCTGTGGTAGAATCAGAAAAATTAGATGTTACATTTTTACTGCCTTGATGTTGGGTAATTTCTATTAATTGAGTACAGATATTTGTCAGAAATTCCTCAGCGCGATTTTTACCCGCAATTTCGACATTGTAATAAACAATTCCGGGATTTTGGCTGACATAATGGGCAAGAATAGCACTTTTACCAATACCCGGTTCACCGATAATAGTAAAATAGCCCCGGTCATATTGATTAAGAAAATTATTAATAGCAGCAAAGACAAACTCACGACCGACAAAGTTGTGATTTTTAGCGGCGATGATTTGCTCAAATTCTGGCGGATATCTGGGAATATTGATTGTATTTACCATATTTTTTTCATGTTCTTTAATTTTAACTAAGGTTAGAAATTTCCATTCCTGTCTCCAAATCCCACACTTTTACAGTTTTGTCAGATGAACCAGAAACTGCTTTTTTCCCATCTGGTGTAATGGCTACTGATGTTACCATTTTTTCATGACCAGTCAGGGTAAAAATTATTTTTTCAGCCTCAAAATCCCACACATTTAAGTTATTATTATAAGCATCATAAATTGCTTTTTTGCCATCAGGAGTGATAGCAATTTTGTTGATCAAAAAGCCACAACCTATCCAGGGAATTCGCATTTTTGTTTCTAAATCCCATAATGTTAGGCCATCACGAGAACCAGAAAAAAGTTTTTTACCATCGGGTGTGATGGCTAATGTTCTTACATAATATTCATTATCTGTAAAGGTAAATTCTGTTCCTGTCTCTAAATCCCACAATATTATGTTGTCACGACAACCAGAAAGAACTTGTTTTCCATCGGGTGTGATGGCTAATGTATGTACGGAATTAAGATTAGCTGTTAGAATCGAGATTGCCTGATTTTTTTCTAAATCCCACACTATAATAGCGTTGTCATCTTCAGAAATAGAAAGGGCTTTTTTTCCATCGGGGGTTATAGCTACCTCTGTTACGGATTTTTCATGACCAGCTTTTTTGTATGGTTGAGAAGGAAGATTACTTATTTCCATCCCTGTTTCCAAATCCCATATTTTCATAGTCCTATCATTGGCAGCGGAAACGGCTTTTTTACCATCTGGTGTTATGGCCACCTGTGTTATCGAATCTCTATGACCAGTTAGGGTAAATATTTCCTGACCTGTTTGTAAATCCCATACTTTTAGAGTTTTATCATCAGAACCAGAAACAGCTTTTTTACAGTCTGGAGTTATAGCTACTGTCTTGACTGAGTTTTGATGACCAGTGAAGATGATTTCTTCTGCTGTGTCTAAATCCCACATTATCAAAGTGCGATCGCACGATGCAGAAATGACTTTTTTTCCATCTTGAGAGATAGTTATGGCATTGATCCAGCAATCATGACCTATAAGAATTAATATTTCTTGATCCGTTTGTAGATCCCATACCCTGATAGTAGTGTCATCTAGAGCAATAACAGCCTTTTTTCCATCTGGAGTCATGGCGATCGCTGTTACATAGTTTATGTTGTCTGTATATGTATATGCGTAGCATTCTGAAGAAAGCATAAAGATGACCTCCGCTGTCTCCAAATCCCACACTTTGATGATTGGTTTATCAGCAGCAGGGGGTTTTTTATCTGTGTACATAAACCTGATATCTGAAGAGTCATAGAGAGCAGCAATAGCCTTTTTTCCATTCGGTGTTATTCCTAAAGCCGATGCCCAATAGTTGTTAATATTGATATTAAAAATTACTTGACCTGTCTCTAAATTTAACACTTTCAGAGTTTGATTTAGATTTTGATCACGAACTTTAGAAATAGCTTTTGTGCCATCTGGAGTCATAACTAATTCATATCCCCAATCTGAAAGAACATTTACCTCAGTGATTTCTGTTCTTTGTTCTAAATCCCATATTTTTAAAGTCTCATTTTTTAAAGCAGAAACAACTTTTTTTCCATCTGCGGTAATGGCTAATTCTGCTACTGAGTAGTTACTACCTTGTAAAGTAGATATTTCCGTTCCTGTTTCTAAATTCCATATTTTCAGAGTTTTATCACTAGAACCAGAAATTGCTTTTTTCCCATCAGGTGTAATTGCTACTGTATTTATAGAGTCTTCATGACCACTCAGGGTAAATATTTCCATTCCTGTTTCTAAATCCCACAATTTTAGGGTTTTGTCAGATGAACCAGAAACGACTTTTTTCCCATCTGGGGTAATTGCTACTGTATTGACTGCACTTTTATTTCCTCTCATATATTTCCTATATTTATATCTGGATTATTAATGTAACTTTAAGTTTCTAACCGCAGGAAATGAACCCTTCCTGATTGCTCACCTACTACAATTGTCGATCCATCTGGGGACACTGCACAACACACGATAGATGTGTCACCAGTAAAAGTAGAAATATCTTTTCTTGTCTTTAAATCCCACAATTTCAGTGTATTATCATAAGAAACAGAAATAGCTTTTTTACCATCTGGGGTGATTTTTACTGTACCTACCCAAAATCTATGACCAGTGAGAGTAGAGATTTCCTTTCCTGTCTCTAAATTCCATAGTTTTATGGTCTTGTCACTAGAACCAGAAACGGCTTTTTTTCCATCTGGTGTAATTGCTATTGTACCTACCCAATCTTTATGACCAATTAGGGTAGAAATTTCCTTTCCTGTTTCTAAATCCCATAGTTTTATGGTCTTGTCACGAGAACCAGACAGGGCTTTTTTCCCATCTGGGGTAATTGCTACTGCACCTACCCAGTGTTTATGACCAATAAAGGTAAAAATTTCTTTTCTTGTTTCTAAATCCCACAGTTTTAGAGTATTGTCCTCAGAACCAGAAACCGCTTTTTTCCCATCGGGTGTAATTGCTACTGCTCTAACTGGATGATTATGACCAGTCAGGGTAAATATTTCTTCAGTTGTTTCTAAATTCCAGAGTTTTAGAGTGTTGTCATCAGAACCAGAAAGGATTTTTTTGCCATCATGAGTAATAGTTACTGCTCTGACTGCACTGTTATGACCAGTGAAAGTAGAAATTTCCGTTCCTGTCTCTAAATCCCACAGTTTTAGGGTATTGTCACCAGAACCAGAAACAGCTTGTTTACTATTTGGAGCGATCGCTACTGCTCTTACCCAATCATTATGACCTGTTGGACTAGAGACGGCCGTTCCTATATCTAAATCCCACAGTTTCAGGGTTGTGTCTGCTGAACCAGAAAGAATTTTTTTACCATCTGGTGTAATTGCTACTGTTCTTACAGGTCCGTTATGACCAGTGAGAGTAAAAATTTCTGTTCCTGTCTCTAAATCCCACATTTTTATAGTCTTGTCTCTAGAACCAGAAAGTGCTTTTTTCCCATCGGAGGTAATTACTACTATTCTTATTGCTCTGTGATGACCAGTAAGAGTAGAGATTTCTGTTCCTGTTTCTAAATCCCAGAGTTTCAGGGTGCTGTCCTCTGAACCAGAAAGTGCTGTTTTCCCATCTAGTGTAATTGCTACTGTTCTTATCGCTCCTTCATGACCAGTGAGAGTAAAGATTTCTGTTTCTGTCTGTAAATCCCAGAGTTTGAGGGTGTTGTCTTCTGAACCAGAAAGAATTTTTTTACCATCTGGTGTAATTGCTACTGTTCTTATCGCTCCTTCATGACCAGTCAGGGTGGAAATTTCTTTTCCTGTTTGCAAATCCCACAGTTTCAAAGTTTTGTCCAAAGAAGCAGAAACAGCTTTTTGACTATCGGTCGTCATAGCTACTGCTCTCACGGAATCTTGATGACCAGTTAGGGTAAAGATTTCCTTTCGTTTCTGCAAATCCCAGACTTTTAAAGTGTTGTCATCTGAACCAGAAACAACTTTTTGACTTAAAGGTGCTATCGTTTCACTTAATGATGTAGTCATAGCGATCGCTCTAACTGTATCTTGATGACCAGTCAGAGTAAACATTTCCTTTCCTGTTCGCAAATTCCACACTTTTATAGTCTTGTCAGCAGAAGCAGAAACCGCTATTTTGCCCTCTGTAATCAATACCGCTTCTAATCGGCTACTATGACCTGTCAGGGTACGTAATAAATTTCCTCCAGGAGTAGTTAAACTTGCTGTAATCGGACGAAATCGAGGAATTTCACTTTTACTTTGTGCTGCATCTGCCAATATTTTATTAATTTCTGGCTGTTGATTACTCTGTAGTCTTCCCCATAATTGACCTACTAACTGATTTTTATCTGCATCTACAACATGGGCTGATAATTCTAAAGTCCGTCGAATTAATTTCAGAGTGTTAATTTTTTCCAATTCTAAAACTTCATCTTTTTCTAAGCTATTTAATATTGCAGAATCTTGAATTAAATAATAATCTCTAATTAAAGATTCAACTCCAAATTTAGAATGATTTATTTTGAAATAAATAAAATCAAATTCTGTTAGCGTTTGATAATATTTTTCTGAATTACCTGCTTTTAATTGTTGTTCACAAAATTGTCCCAAAAATAAATTTTGGAATTCTGCTGATTTTAAAGATAATTTAGTGGCAAGTTCCCCCATTTATTCCACCTCCTTCAGCATATCTAAAAATTCCAACTGTAGGAAATGCACTCGTCCTGATTCTTCTCCAGCGACAATTTTTAAGCCGTCTGGGGAAATAGCACAGCAAATTATAGGACTATCTGCAATAAAAGAAGAGATTTCTTTTCCTGTGTCTAAATCCAAGAGTTTTAGGGTATTCTCATCAGAAGAAGAAAGGACTTTTTTACCATCGGGAGTTATTTTCATTGCATTGAACCATTTAGTATCAATGAGACAAGATATTTCTCTTTTTGCTTCTAAGTCCCATAGTAGAATGTGTGACTTTTTATCAGAAGTTTGATAATAATAAGATGGCAAATTCATTTCCTGCTTATAGAGGTTGGTAGAAGTTTCTATCCCTGTTTCTAAATCCCACAATTTCAAACTTGTGTCTACTCCCGTATCCCAGCGATAATTATAAGCAACAATGGCTTTTTTCCAATTTGGCGTTAAAGCTATGACATTTAATTTACAATCATTATTAATGTCTATATTATGATAGATAGCAAAACTAGAGATTTCTTTTCCTGTTTCTAAATTCCATATTTTGACATTTTCGTTATCAATACTCAGGACTTTTTGCCAATCTGGAGTTAATGCGATGAGATTTAATTTATCTCGATCATAGTATGACTGTTCCAACTGAATATTATCTATGGTAAGTGTAGAGATTTCTGTTCCTGTTTGTAAATCCCACACTTTCAGGGTTTTACCACAGGAAGAAATGGCTTTTTTACCATCTGAATTAATATCTACTAACTTAATTTGTGCATGATTTTTGCTAGGGATAGAGATTTGGATTTCTGTTAGTAAATTCCACACTTTTAGGGTTTCACCAGAAGAGGTAATGGCTTTTTTATTATTATAATTTATCGCTACAACTTTAGCAGTTTCTACGGTTTTTAATAATTCCTTATCACTGGTAAATTTAGATATTTCTTGAGAGACGTTTACAGTATTTAATTCTTGATCATCAGTAAGATCAGAAATTTCTTTTCCTGTCTCTAAATCCCATACATTTAATAATTTTGGGAAATAGAAATAGCCTTTTTTTCCATCGCTCGAAATTACCAATTTGCCAGAAATTTTATCACTGCTCATACCGCGAATAGCTTTATATTCATTGAGAGTAAAGATATCCTTTCCTGTTTCTAAATCCCATAATTTTACTATACCATCCAGAACATAGCCACTTTCATGAAGCCAGGTATGGAAAGAAAGGATTTTTTTACCATCAGGGTTAATAGCTGCTATCTCTATATTTTCATTAGGAATAGAAATTTCTGTTGCTGTTACTACATCCAATATTTTCAACATTTTCCGAAAACAACAAAGAACTTTTTTATAATCTGGGGTGATAGATACTGAGTCTAAATAGTCGTAGAATGTAGAATCTAAATTAGTCAACATAGAGATTTCTTTTCCTGTCTCTATATCCAACATTATCAGGGCTTGATAATTAGAACATAAGGCTTTTTTTCCATCTGAGGTAATGACTATGGAATCTACTTTATAAGAAGTGGGAAAAGTGAGAGTAGAAATTTCTATTCCCGTTTCTAAATCCCACAATTTCAAGGTAGCATCATCTGAACCAGAAACAGCTTTTTTACCATCAGGAGTCATGGCTATTACTGTGATATCTTTGTTATGACCTGGGAGTGTTCTTAAGAGGCTACCTCCAGGATTTGTTAAGCTGGCTGTAATGGGACGAAATCTGGGAATTTCACTTTTACTTTCTGCTGCATCTTGTAATATTTTCTGAACATCTGAATTTTGAAAACTCTGTAATCTTCCCCATAGTTGTCCTACTAATTGATTTGGGTCTTGATTCAAAATATGGTTTGATAATTGTAAAGCATTTTGAATTAATTTTAGGGTTTTGATTTGTTCAGTTTCTAATTTTTCGTCTTCTTCTAAATTATCAAATATTTCTGGATTGGTAATTAAATCATAATCTTTAATTAATGCTTCAATTCCAAAGTTAGGAGATTGAATTTTTAGAGAAATAAAATCAAAATCTATGAGGGTTTGATAATATTTTTCTGAGTTTCCCGCTTTTAACTGTTGTTCAGGAAATTGTCCCAAAAAAAAATTTTTAAATTCTGCTGATTTTGCGGCTAATTTAGTGGCAAGTGCGCCCATTTTATTCCACCTCCTTGAGCATATCTGGCAATTCTAAGCGCAGGAAATGCACCCGTCCCGATTGTTCTCCAGCAACAATTGTTAATCCATCTGGGGAAATAGCACAGCAAAATATAGGACTATCACCAATAAAAGTAGAGAGTTCCTGTCCTGTTTCCAAATCCCAGACTTTCAGGGTGTTGTCACTAGAACCAGAAATGGCTTTTTTGCCATCAGGGGTAATTGCTAATGTTTTTAGCCCACCAGAAACGGCTCTTTTGCCATCGGTTGTAATTGCCACTCTAAGTGAATCTTGATCAAGCGTCAGAGTAGAAATTTCCTTTCCTTTTTCTAAGTCCCACACTTTTAAGGTATTATCCCAGGAACCAGAAACAGCCTTTTGAGCATCTGGTGTCATTGCTACTACTTTTACTAGGTAATTATGACCCGTTAGAGTACATATTTCTGTTCCTGTCTCTAAATTCCAAAGCTTCAGAATTTTGTCACCATAAGCAAAAAGGGCTTTTTGACCATCTGGGGTGATTGCTACTGCTTCTACTGGGTAATTATGAACTGCCAGAGTAGAGATTTCATTCCCTGTCTTCAAATCCCACAGTTTCAATATATTTTCGACACAAGCAGAAAGAGCTTTGTAACTATCAGGAGCAATTGCTACTTTATCTACTGGGTAATTATGACCAGTCATGATTAAGGTAGAGATTTCATTTCCTGTCTGCAAATCCCACAATTTTAAAGTGCGGTCAAAAGAAGCAGAAACAGCTTTTTGACTATCTAGGCTAATAGCTACTGCTATGATTCCGTTGCTATGACCCATCAGGGTAGAGATTTCCTTTCCTGTCTCTAAGTCCCACAGTTTAAGAGTTGTATCATGAGAAGAAGAAACAGCTTTTTTGCCATCTGGCGTAATTGCTACTGCATTTACTGAGTGCTTATGACCTATTAGGGTAGGTATTTCCTTTCTTGTTTCTAAATCCCACAGTTTAAGAGTTGTATCATGAGAACCAGAAACAGTTGTTTTACTGTCTGGTGTAATTGCTAATGATTTTACCCAGTGACTATAACCAATCAAATTAGAGATTTGCTGACAGCTTTTCAAATCCCATAGTTTTAAATGTCCGTTAAAAGAACCAGAAACAGCTTTTTGACCATCTGGGGCAATTGCTACTGCTGTTACGAGGTCTTTATGAGCATTTAGGGTGGAGATTTCATTACCTGTCTGCAAATCCCACAGTTTTAAAGTGCTGTCCAAAGAACCAGAAACGGCTTTTTCGCCATCGGGGGTAATTGCTACTGCCCGTACCGCCTGTTTATGACCAGTGAGGGTACGCAGTAAACTTCCTCCTGGAGTTGTTAAACTAGCTGTAATTGGACGGAATCGCGGAATTTCACTTTTACTTTGTGCTGCATCATCCAATAATTTCTTAATTTCTGGCTGTTCAAAACTCTGCAATCTTCCCCATAATTGCCCTACTAACTGAGTATTATCTTCATTCAAAATATGGGCTGATAGCTGTAACGCACGTTGAATTAATTTCAGGGGTTTGACTTGTTCAGCTTCTAGTTTCTCGTCTGCTTCTAATTTATCCAAGATTTCAGAGTTTTCAATTAGCTCATAATCTCTGATTAGCGGTTCTACTCCAAAGTTAGGATATTGAATTTTGAGAGTTATAAAATCAAAATCGGTGAGAGTTTGATAACACTTGTCTACATTTCCCGCTTTTAACTGTTGTTCAGGAAACTGCCCCAAAAACAAACTTTTAAATTCTGCTGATTTTGAGGCTAATTTAGTGGCAATGCTCCCCATTTATTCCATCTCCTTGAGCATATAATCAGCCATACTCTTATTAACTTCTCTAAACAGTTTCCGACCTTTACCTAACTTATCTTGACTTTTGAGAAATTCTAGAAAACTGCGATGATAAATACTATAGTAAGTTTTCTGTTCATCTGCATTTATTTTCGGTGTGACATATTCAATCCAATCATCTAAAACATCTTTAATATCATATTCATCTTCATCTAGAATATCTGCAATCAGGTTTAGAGATATGGGTTCACCTCTTTCTACCAAAATATAAAGTATTTTTACCTTCTTTTCATTGGCTTCTTTATCCATCCCCATCCTTGTCCAATGACTTGTATAATAGTCTTGCAGACCTTGGGGTAAACCCTTCAAACTTAAATCATTATATTTACCTTCAGCAATTCCCGGTAATAAATAACGCAAATAGATGAAATTATTTTCACTCTTAACCGCTATTTCCTGAATAAAAGTATCTTCATAAATATTACGGTCATTAATCCAATTTTTGAGTTTTTGCTCATTATTCAAAGATAAGTGCAGATACTCTTTTACGTCTTCCTGACTCAAAGCAGTATAATCACTCTTGGTTAAATCCAATTCATATACAGGAGTATCAGGAGATAAATTTAAACGTTTTGTTTCTTGATTATAAGGTCTTCTCGTTAGTAAAAAATAAATGCCATCAGGCAGATTTTGTGGTAAATCTAAAAGATTACTATTTCCTTCTTGTTCTACTTCATCTAGTGCATCAACAACAAGGACAAGTTTTTGTCCTTGGAGTTTTTCACTAGTTTTTTCTAGTAAAGTTCTTAAATCAGCATTGTCTGCATTTTGGAGAGAATAACGTTTAATTAATTGTTGACGGATACCCGCTAAAAACTTTTCTGGTTTGTTACGTCCTTCTGCAAAAACGTTGAAATAACAGGGAAATTTAGTGGCTAAAACGTATTTAGCCGCAATGGCACTTTTTCCCATACCTGCATCCCCAATCACGGTAAAATAACCTTTGGGTTGAGTTGTGAAGAACTTATTAATAGCTTTGAATACAAAATCACGCCCACAGAATAAGCGAGTTTTTTCAAAAATTAAGGCTTTAAATTCTTTAGGATAAACATCTAAATTCCAATCTGGATAAGGCTGATATTTTGAGGCTTTTGTTTGTTTAGCTACAGCAATAAAAGCTTCTCCAAATTCTTCTAATTCAGCCGAGAAGTTAATTTTAGCATTGATGATTTGCGTTTTTATTTCACTATTTTGATTAAGAAACTTTTTCGTATTCTCTACAAACTGAAAGGGAGCATTATTACTATAAGCATCCCAGAAATAATCTTTAATTACTTTCTCTCTAAACAGGTTTAATATTGCTTCTGGCTTAAATACTCCATACTTTACCAGAGTGTAGCCATAAACAGTATCAACATCATCAAGAATTTGGGTAGGATTGAGTTTTAATTCTTGAAGAATTTTGATTACAGCTTCATTTTTTTGAGCTTGTTTAATAATTAGTTGACTAGCTTGCGGAGCGTATTTACTAATTACGGAAGTAATGGCGGCAAATTCTATCATAATTGATTACCTGAAATTAACTATTGTTATGAGTGTATTAATACACAATTAAAGCTATTTTCAGGTAAATATACCATATCTTTGAATTTTACGCATAAACCCGATAAGGATATTTGTAAACTTTTCTATATTTAATATGTATAATTAGGACTGCTAAGATGCTCGCACCACAAGAGTTTGATAAAATTGATCAAATTTAGCTGACAACCAGGAAAGCTTTTAGTCCGTTTTATAGCGGTATGCACTTGAATGAGAGACACAATTAACGTCAAAAATCCATACACTAAAAGACTTTCAACTCTGTTCCCTGTTCCCTGTTCCCTGCTATAACAGAGTTTAACTATTAGACTAGGAATTTATTCCCAGACTGTTTATGAATTACGAATTATCTCCATCCTAACCAACGCAAACAAGGAACAATCAAATAATAACTCAACCCTAAACAAAGACTAATTAAAATAGCAATAAAATCCAAAAAAGCTATATAAGTCAATAACTCTAACCAGCTTGGTGGATTGGAAAAATGGATAAATGAAATTTTAATTCCTAAATGTATCAAACCTGCCACAATATTGGCACTACCAAAAGCAGTTATAAAAGCATAAGCTAGGTAATGGCTGCGAAGACCTAAACCCAAAGTTAACATCGAAATTGATACTAACATCCAAGCAATTAAGCCTTCGGGGCTATCATGTGGTTTAATAAATTGCCAAGTTATCCAACCTGAACTGTAGCCAATTAAACCCATGAAAGCAGAGATTAAAAATCGTCGCTTTTGTCCAAAACTTCCTGATAAAGTAATTCCCCAAGCAGTTCCTAAACCAGCAACTGCATAGATGAGAATTTCTTTTGGATTAGAGGGTTGAAGATTGGGGATTAATTGGGGTAATTGACGTGATATAAATTCTGCAACGAAAGCACCTAATTTAGTGTGATAAGCCAACAAAAAACCAGCGATAGTTCCCAAACTAGCGCCGATACTACTTAAAATTATCGCCCAAATGGTAGCCAAACAAGCTAATAAGAATTTGAAAATTGCTTGAACTGTGAATAATGTAGTGTTACCTACAGCTTGGGTAAATTGGGTAACAGTTTGGATGATGGTGTTTTGAAGTTGGGTAAAAAACCCTGGTTTTGATTCTACAGGAACAATTTTTAATAACCGTTTTTGAATAATAGCAGCATGGGCTGGACGCGATCGCACATCCGTTTGTATCATTTCATCAAGTAAATCTGCGAGTCTGGGGTTAATATTGCATTGATTACGCCAGCGTAATTCACTGGTGATAGGATCTTCTAAATCCTGCGGATATTTACCAGTAAGTAATTCAATCATTGTCCGTCCCAAAGCATAAAAATCTGCCGCAGGACCAACATTACCTCCTGTAATTTGTTCTGGTGGACTGTAACCAGAAGAGAATAACCGTGTAGAAGGAGAATGCGATCGCAATATTGCTCCACTAAATTGTTTAGCACCGCCAAAATCAATTAACACCAACTGTTCCGCTTGTAGAGGTGCGGTAGGTGAAGGGGTACGCAACATTAAATTAGAAGGCTTAATATCCCGATGAATAATATGGCGTTTGTGCAGTTCCTGTAAAATTTTTACAGCTTGAGCGAACCAATTTAATACCAAATCCTCTGGACATCCTTGAGGATACTTTTTGCGAATTTCCTCTAAATTATGCCCATTAATCTTTTCCATCACCAGACAAGCCAACTGGTGCGGTTTAGGACTAGTCAAACTGATTTGAAAATACCCATCAGCATCAACTTTAGGAACACCGGGATGATGGAAATTACTTAAAACCTCCGCTTCTTGGATAAATAATTCCAAAGCTTTGGGAGAATCTTCCACCAACACTTTCAGCACCTTTTCAGTTTGGGTTTTGACATCCCAAACCGTATAAATTTGGGCAAAACCACCCGATCCCAAGGGTTCAATAGGGTAATAACGGTCTAATAACTGTAGTGGTGCGCCACAGCTATTACAAAATTTGTTTCCCCAAGGTTGGGGATAGGGACGTTGACAGTGAGGATTTATGCAGTTAACCGCACTCTGATTTATCTGGGACAAAACCACGAAAATACAAAGGCTGGAACAATTTTAGCGCCTATGATTGCCTTTTTCACTTTGATAACCCAGAAATGCTGATCAAGTAGCCATGCGGCTAGGATAGGAGGGGGGAAGTTCCCCGATGAGCATTTCCCGTCAAAGACTAGGAAAGAAGCAATTACCAAAGCTGAAAATCTTGTTTTTACCAGGTTTTCGCCCAAGTTAAGCAACGCTTGAATTCGCAAAATTTTGAGGCAGAATGTTTGACTCGTTAAAACATACAGATATCATTAAATATCCAAGATATTTCTCCTCCCTTGGCATACAGTCTGACTCTTTATATGCTAGAAAGTTTCGGGGTTACGGTTAAGCTAAAAAGCCAATACCCAGCACCAGAAATACGCTTATAAATTTGGACAAATGCGTTAACAAAGTTTAATAGTGAAGGTTTGTGGCATGGTATAGATTTAATTTGTCAATCTAGAGAAGAAGATACATATATTTTTCAAGGTTCTTTTTTACCTACTAGTCCAGGATAGTATGAATTTACTTATAGATTGGGGCTGAATCATGAAGATAACAAATGGCAATGGGCAGGCAACTTTGGAGAAAATGGCTATCTCACAGTTGAACCTCCATCGCCATCTATGACTTGGACACAAGGAGCAAATCACGTTGAGTTTCTGCCAGGTGTTTATGTTGGCAACTTTATCGCCGCTTCTCAGGCTGAAAAGCTGAAACTTGATGCTGTACTCAACTTAGCTTCTGAGTTCAATTTAGCTTTTTTATCTAGTTCTACTGTTACTTATAAAAAGATGAGTTTAATAGATGGAGCGCACAATGCTATATCTGATCATGCCTTGCTAGAAGCTATCAACTGGATAGAAGAACAGGTACAACAAAGGAAGAAAGTTTTAGTAAATTGTCGAGCCGGAATTGGTAGAAGTGGTTCTATCAGTATTGGCTATTGCTTTTATAAAAATCCACCTTGGAGTTATGAACAAACTCTCAACTATATATGGAGCAAAAAAGCAGATATTTATCCTCATAAACATCTTCAGGAAAGCTTGGAACGGCTATTTCCTCGCAGTCAATGTTAATTAACCCAAAACTCACACAAAAACTCTCAAACTCTGATTTCTCTGCGTCCTCTGCGTTCTCTACGGTTCGTTTGGAATTCCGCATCAGATGATCACTTATCAATCCAGTTGCGACAGTTGGGTTAAAAACTACTAAGCTGGTAATATAAGAGGTTAAAACTTTACCTAAAATTCTGCCTGGAGCGCAAAACCAGCGGTTCAAACTTTCTCACTGACTAACTTACGTTGTAATTACATTATGTTTGATGCACTATCTGACCGTTTAGAATCTGCCTGGAAAAAACTGCGGGGACAAGATAAAATCTCTCAATCCAACATTCAAGACGCTTTGCGCGAAGTGCGTCGCGCCTTGTTGGAAGCAGATGTTAACCTCCAGGTAGTCAAAGATTTTATTTCTGAAGTCGAAACCAAAGCTCAAGGAGCCGAGGTAATAGCTGGCGTGCGCCCTGACCAACAGTTTATCAAAATTGTTCACGATGAACTTGTACAGGTGATGGGGGAAGAAAATGTTCCCCTAGCAGAAGTTGAAGGTAAAACCACTGTTGTCCTGATGGCGGGTTTACAGGGTACTGGTAAAACCACTGCTACTGCTAAATTAGCCTTACATTTACGGAAGTTAAATCGTAGTTGTTTGTTAGTAGCCACAGACGTATATCGTCCCGCAGCCATTGACCAGCTAATTACACTCGGTAAGCAAATTGACGTACCTGTGTTTGAGATGGGCAGCGATGCTGACCCTGTAGAAATTGCCCGTCAAGGTGTGGAACGTGCCAGGGCAGAAGGCATCAATACGGTGATTGTTGATACTGCTGGACGCTTACAAATTGACCAAGACATGATGGCGGAATTAGCCCGCATCAAATCAACTATCGCACCTGACGAAACCCTGTTAGTAGTGGACTCAATGACGGGTCAAGAAGCCGCAAATCTTACCCGTACTTTCCACGACCAAATTGGCATTACCGGGGCGATTCTCACCAAGATGGACGGTGATAGCCGGGGTGGTGCGGCTTTGTCAGTGCGGCAAATTTCCGGTGCGCCGATTAAATTTATCGGTGTGGGTGAAAAAGTCGAGGCGCTACAACCGTTTTATCCGGACCGGATGGCTTCCCGGATTCTCGGTATGGGTGATGTTCTCACCTTGGTAGAAAAAGCCCAGGAAGAAATCGACTTGGCAGATGCTGAGAAAATGCAGGAGAAAATCCTGTCAGCGAAGTTTGATTTTACAGACTTTCTCAAGCAGTTGCGCCTGATGAAAAATATGGGTTCATTGGGTGGCATCATGAAGCTGATTCCCGGTATGGGCAAGCTTTCAGATGACCAGTTGAAGCAAGGGGAAACCCAGCTAAAACGCTGTGAAGCCATGATTAATTCGATGACCATGCAAGAACGGCGTGATCCCGATTTATTAGCGAGTTCTCCGAGTCGGCGGCGGCGCATCGCTTCTGGTTCTGGCTATAGAGAGTCAGATGTCAGTAAGCTGGTGGGAGATTTCCAAAAAATGCGATCGCTCATGCAACAAATGGGTCAAGGAAACTTCCCCGGTATGCCAGGAATGTTTGGTGGCGGTATGGGCAACCCCCTAGCCGCAGGCGGAAATGGACCTGCACCCGGTTGGCGTGGTTATCCCGGCGGCGCAGCACCTGCGAAAAAGAAAAAGAAAGAGAAAAAGAAAAAAGGCTTTGGCACTCTTTAGGTGATAGGTGACAGGTGACAGGTGACAGTAAGAAGGGAATAGGGTGTAGCGGGAGATTAATAACCCAATGCCCAATGACAACTGACAACTGACCAATAGCCGTTCATGCCTAGCAAGTGCTAGAATTATCATTTCATTCACAAAATCACTGCCTACAAACAGGAGAACAATTTCTCAAAATGATCAAACTGCGCTTGAAGCGATTTGGTAAAAAGCGGGAAGCAAGTTACCGCATTATTGCTATTAACGACCTATCCCGTCGTGATGGTCGTCCCCTAGAAGAACTAGGATTTTACAACCCCAGAACTGATGAAGTGCGACTAGATGTTCCCGGCATCGTCAAGCGACTACAGCAAGGCGCTCAACCCACGGACACCGTTCGTCGCATCCTAGTAAAAGCTAATGTTTTTGAACAAGTCAGTGCAAACGCCGCATCATAAGCTTGAGACGAAGTTACCAGCAGCCAGTCCTAACTATGTTGGGCTGGTGAAGTTTCTTGTGCAGCCGTTTTTAGAATCTCCAGAGTCTTTAAGTGTCGATTGTGAAATGTCTCACACCCTCAAACGGGCTTGGATTCGCATCGCTTTTGACCCTATAGACAAAGGAAAAGTCTTTGGCCGGGGGGGACGCAATATTCAGGCAATTCGCACGGTAATTGCCGCAGCAGCAGAATTGGCTGGGCAATCAGTATACCTGGACATCTATGGCAACAATTCCCAAAGTCGGGATGGGATGTCTTTTGATGAAGAACAGGAAGAAAGAATACCCCCACCAAAATCGAGAGAAAGAAGTGGAGACATACCCAGACCTGTTGCTAAACCACGCTTCCGCTAGGTCTAAACTGGTATTTTTGAGGAGACTCAGCCAGTAAGCAGTTCTGGGAAAGATGGAGACAGGTGGCAACAACATTGTCCAATTTTTTCGGAATCTCTCGTTGTTATAACGGAGTTGTCGGTAAAGTATAGACATTTGTTGCCAGCCTATTCTCAAAATCAAGAGGATTTGGGATTTGGGATTTTAAATGGGAATAGACTTATTTAGGGCTTGCTGAATAAAACTAAAACTGTTTATTAATAAGGGTTTTGCGAATTTTTAGAACAAAAAAGTGCAAGGTTTTGGCTTATGGAGTCTCAAAACAGTTGCATTTTTCCTTGTCGGATATGGGAAATTGAGGATATCCAGATGGCTGAAACTGTTCCCTGTTCCCTGTTAAGAGTTCCCTAACCTCACAGACAACTTTTTCAGCAAACCCTATTTAATCAGTGTCTCGGCTTTCCATTGGTTTAAGGATTTTCAGATGACTGATTTTTTCAGTATATTTTAGGTTAAAATATTGTAAATTCTTAATAAAGATTTAAAAAAATTCCCAAATTATTTTGCTCGCTGTTTCAGAAAAATATCACCTTGATCAAAAACTGCTCCTCACTTAATTATTAAAAAACTATGGCAGGTGCTTTAACAATTCAGCTGCCTAATATTCCCAGTGCGATCGCTCTGGCCGGATATGGGGAAGCAAATCTCAAGTTTCTATCTCAACAAACAGGAGCTAACTTGGTTCTGCGTGGACAGGATCTGCTAATTGCTGGTACAGAAAAGCAGGTTGATCTGGCAGTGCGATTAGTGCGATCGCTGGAAAATCTCTGGAGTAAAGGCAATAATATATCAACTGCTGATATTTTAACAGCCCGTCAGGCATTAGAGAGCGATCGCCAAGGTGAACTACAAGACCTACAACGAGATATCCTCGCTAAAAGTCGTCGTGGTCAAGAAGTCCGCGCTAAAACCTTCCGTCAAAAACAATATATTGAAGCTATCCGCAAACGTGATCTCACCTTTGGTATTGGTCCTGCGGGAACCGGTAAAACCTATCTCGCTGTTGTCGTCGCGGTTCAAGAACTGCTATCTAATCAATTTGAAAGACTCATTTTAACTCGTCCTGCGGTGGAAGCAGGGGAAAAACTGGGATTTTTGCCAGGAGACTTGCAACAAAAAGTTAATCCTTATCTCCGTCCTCTTTATGATGCCATCAATGAATTTATCGACCCCGAAAAAGTACCTAATTTAATGGAACGTGGTGTGATTGAAGTTGCACCATTGGCATATATGCGGGGACGAACTTTAAATAACGCTTTTGTGATTGTTGATGAAGCCCAAAATACCACACCAGCCCAGATGAAGATGGTTTTAACTCGCTTGGGTTTTGGTTCACGCATGGTGATTACAGGTGACATCACACAAACCGATTTACCAATGCACCAACAATCAGGGTTAACAGTAGCTTTACAAATTTTGAAACACGTTGAAGGCATAGCTTTTTGTGAATTTACCCAAAAAGATGTTGTCCGTCATCCTTTAGTTCAGCGAATTGTTGCTGCTTATGAACAATACGAAAAATAGTAATATCCGTTTCTCTGAATCAGGATTTACAGGATGTTTTTTGTGTTATGATTTTTTTATCTGAAATCCCGCTGCCGATTTTCTCCAAGCTTCACAAAAATTAAATAAAAGTTAAAAAAAATTCAAAAATTCAAAAAAAATTTCGTTTTTTGGGGTGTCAACCGATTGACTTTTTCCTCTAGAAGTGATATTTTTATAATGGGAATGCGTGCCTCGATAAAAATTTTGCTTACACTCCATTATATTGATAAAACTATCTTACCACAGCAGCCGCCCCGTGAACCCTAAAAATAAAAAATTTTTTGATAAAAAACTTATTTAAAAGTTATTTTAGAATAAGATTTGATTATTAATCAGGGAAAATAAGAGAGTTTTTTGATACATCAACTATTCTTCTGCTGCTAAAATTTGTAAAATATCCCGTGCAGCATGAATTAACCGGACAATTTCAATATATTCATCCCCTTCTAAATAAAAAATTAGATGCTTTTCAAATCCTCTAACTCCCCACTTCCGCAAACCAACTAAACGTGGATTTTTAACATTATAAATACTACCAATACCAGGCAGTTGTGCTAATTGTGAAAAAGTCTGCCTTGTAGCATCAAAAAAACTTAATACTGCATCAAAATTACTCTGGGCAATATAAGCAAACTGTTCATCAAGGTCAACACTAGCCTTTGGTCTAATTACAATTCGTCTAGTCATTGCTATTACTTGCGGAGTCTCTCAAGAAGCTGAGTGCGTTTTTGTTCCCACCACTCATCCGTAATCTCAATCGCTTCACCGCTATCTAAGCCTTCTAATAGTAATGTTTCTAGTCTTGTTTGTGCCACCCTTTCTAAGTCTTGACGAATCAAATGTCGAATGTATTCACTTGTGGTACTGTAGCCACCTTTTGCAACTTGTTCATTGATAAAGTCCCGCATAGAATCGGGAAGAGAAATATTTACTGTAGTCATAGCTAATAAGTTTTTATATTTCTGATTCTTTGATTATGGCAAATATTGTCAATTTTTATCAAATGTTTTGTAGGGATGTGGGAGGTACAATAGCGTATCCCTGACGGGACCGAAGGAATAGAGATAGCACTCCGTAGGAATCGCCTTTCTGCTGGGGTAATGGAAGTGCGATCTCCATACTAGAAATATAACTCTCGTTCACTTCTTATAAATCAAAAACACCGAACCAATTGGACCAAAGTTTTCCACATAAACCTGATTATTATAAAACAACCCCGGAGACATCCCTCCATCAAACAACATCCCCTCTTGAATTCTCCCCAAACAATTATTTCTCGCAATTCCTGTTAACACATCATCAAACTGACTTGGTAGCAACTCTTTATTAATAGTAGAAGTTTGAATACTAGAATTAGCTTTCACATCATTAACTAACAGAATCACATAACCTTTACTTGTAGTTGCTACCATAGAGCGATTAGTTGCACCCTTACAAGCAAACTCACCTAAAGCTTTACAAATATCTTTAAAATTACCTTGACGGTAAAATCTGCCATTACCTCCTACCAGATTATAATTAAGAAAATTTGCTCCTCTTCTTCCCGTATCAATAGTAGCGATACGTTCCCTTGGGTTTCCTCCAGATATCCCAAAAGAAGAACGTTTAGTTTTAAAAGCACCAGAATATTCTACACCACGAGAAATATTTAAACCTTGGGGTTTATTCACAGTATCTATATAATCAGCATTAATCGCAGCAATGGGTGATTTACCATTTAACTTAGAATTTTCATCAGCTATCAATTGACTAAAATATTTAGGAATGTATTCTCTTCTAAAATTCCCCCTAGCATCTTTAGCATATATTTTATGAGCTAAACCCACATTTACCTTAAAATCTAAACTTGGGGATTTAGGATTAAAGAGAATTACATGATTGATGCCTTTAGAATATCTTTCACCTTTATTATTAGTCTTAAAAAATTCAATACTAAACTGTGAATTATTACCGGGACAATTAGCAGATAGTTTTGGGGCTGAATTCGCTACCATATCCTGACTACCTAATAATAAACCTGTGGTAATGATGGAAATCAATAAAGAGAAAGAAAACTCAAAGCCTCTCTCTTTGTAGGAGAGAGGTTTGGAGAGAGGTATTAAATTCAATTTATTTATAAACATACAGACTTACAAAGAATTTTTATGACAACAAAAATATTTTACTTCTGCCTTCTGCCTCCTGCATTAAAAAATCGCTACAGCATTACTATAGCGGGTAATGCAGTCGTCTGGCTACCCAGAGGGTCTTACAGATGATAGTCCTATGTATGATTTCGATTTCTGAGAACTTTGTAAGTCATAGAATGCTAGTCAGTATCTAAGGGAATACACAAAAGCTAAGAGTCATTCTCTTTACGCTTTCTAGTCAGGTTATGCGTCTTACACAGTAACCTTAGTGTCGCGTGTTTCTTATGATATTCCTGCCAAGCCTCCCGATACGCACTATCAGATTCTCGGAATCTTTTACTGTATATTGTTCCCAATGCTTCATCAAACTCTGTGGGTATGTTGTTTTGGTCTTTCTCAAAGGCACTCACAAGTTCTTTAAATGATGGGTGCTGGTGGTCTACCTGTATCTTTTCTGATGAAGTGCAACCCGGATGATCACAACTCTGATTAGATTTTCTATCCAAAAACCGATAATCAGTGATCTGCTTTTGGATCGCTTCTCTGTACGCAGATTCCCTTCGTTTTTCTATCAATCTCTCCATCTTGGACTTGCACTTTTCATAACTAAAATCATCTATAGAGTCGTCTTCTCTAACAACCCAAAAACAATAGTGTGTACCCTGTCTTGAGCATTTAACTTCAATCTGCTTCACCCCTGTACCTATCTTATTATCAGCATCAGGGTGTAATAGTAGTAAATCAAATGCCAAAGCTAACTCTTGTCCACTTAATACTCTTACGCCCTGATTAAGTATTGACCTGATATGAAGATCACGATCTTTTAGGGTTCTAAAGGGGATACCCCCAAGCTCTGAAGGTTTTGCCACCATAATTAATCAAGCTAACTTTATAACGTTTGAAATACTGAGTATTATAAATATACTAGGTTAGCCTGTGAATATTTGTATTACCATTGCGTTAAACCGAGATGGTGAACATCAATCAACACTACACCGATCTGAATCAAACAGGGTTGGTTGTGCTGATCTTGCAAAGGCTTCTGTGGCCATAGCAGCATAGGGATAGATGGATATCAACCGATTTAGCTCTTGCACAGCTTCTGGTGGTAATACTTGGACAAGCTCGGTATACTCAGTTCTCTGGAAGTCTTCCCTAGTCATCCATAGGTTTATATTGTTACGTTCAAAGTTTCGGACTACACTTTCACTATCTGTAACCATTACATAAGCTAATGTATTATTTGTGGTCTTAAACTGATGTAAAACTGCCCCACTTACAAACCCAACTGCATACACCTTACATTTGCTACTGTCGAATGGTGTACTCGCTACCTCTGGGGCTATGTCTGGTAATTTTTTAGATTCGCTTAAGTCCCTCAATAGTGATATCCCAACAAGGATAACAGCAATCACAGCAGATGTTTTAGGGTACTTACAAGCAAGCACCCATAGTTTCTTTATCATTCTATTAGTTATCAAGTATTATTTTGTATATTTTACATATAAAACCCTTTAAGACTACTATAACCACGCTAATATGGTATACATAAATGCAAGACTAAAAGCAGCGAGTAAAAGATACCACAAATAGTATAAGTGTGTAGGGGTTAACCAATATGTCTGGTGTTATCAAGCTGACCGACGGTACAGTAATCAAAGGAACTGATTTAGATAGTGTAGTGGCACTAGATAGCAATAAGGAGGAAGTAGAAGAATACTGGGATAATGAAGTAGTATTCTACTACCGATTTTATTACTGTGATGGTCGTGTGCGTGACATTACCTCAAATAAAATCGATCCCTCCTCTGAAGAAGACCTACTAGACGCAATAGATACCATGTAGCAGTTGAGCAGGTTTGTTTATGTGGTAGCTATTAGGTATTTGGCTTTAGGTGTTGAATGTGGCGATCGCATCTGAGATAGTAAAACTTAGCAATAAGTCCCAAACACCCAACTACTAAATAGTAAACTTTTAGCGACAAATAAAGGACAGTTAGCTGTGAATCTGTAGTCAGAATGAAGGCTTGACAACCTTTAAGCTGAAAAAACCCGCTACAGCATTACTATAGCGGGAAATATTAAAAATTGCAGTTATGGCGTAATGTAAAATTCAAGACTTATGAAAGCCATTCCAGAACAGCTTCATCCTTGGTATTGGTATTGCGAGAAGGTGTTTCCCGTTCAAACTTCATGTGAATAGAACGAGTTTGTTCACCATCAGCAGCAACAGCCAAAATTGGGTAATCAATTACACCATCTTGGAAGGACATTTGGAAACGGAATGTACCGTCTGAATTGAGTTTAATAGGACGGCCACCAATAGTTACAGTTGCATCTGGTTCAGTTGCACCATATACAATCAATTCCGCATCAGCAATTAACCAGAACTTGCGGGGACGTACTGGTACAGCAGAAGCTGAGAAACCAACACCAGACATACCCACACCGGACATAGTTAAACCAGACACGGTGGGAACTGCCCACATACCCACACCAGATGGGAAGACGTAGGAACTGATAACTTGTTCTGGACGTACAGAACCGGCTACGTGCTGCATGGAACCGAACAGAGAACCAGCAACCCGTTGTGCTTCGGCTGATTCTGCCATACCAAAGATTTGGTCGTAAATGGGGTTTCCACCAGCACCAGCACCAGCAGCAGTAGTGGCGATTTTCTTAGCTGGGGGAACCAATTCATACTTGGTTTTACCGCGCAAGTCTTCTTCAAAGTCTACAGTGATGAAGACATCTTCAATCCAGTCGGAAGGATATACAGGAGGAATGTGGACTCTCGCAGAACGAGCCAATACCAACCAGCCACCATCGGGGGTACGATAACCGATATCTATCACATAATCGCGATCGCTCACAGGAATGGGTAAATACCATTCTCTGGCTAGTTCATCGGCTGGATATTCCTGGATGCTGTGAGGACTTTGATGCTCTAAACTAATATCAGTAACATCATAAATCCGCAGTGCTAGTTGCTGTCCACCTTGGCGGCGCAGTTCTTCTTTATGATCATTGGGAATATCCCAGTATGTGTAAGCCCATTGCGGATCACGTGGTAACAACACAATGCGACTTTCACCATAACCACCTGGTAAATCTGCCAATGCTTCATCGACATCAGCGAGGGAACCACCAGTACGATCTTCCTGACCTAATTCAAACTTTGCTGCTTCCACGGTCTCCTGTGCCTCCAGTGAACGAGATGGACTAAGCGATACTTTGCTGCGTTGGACTTCTTGAATCGATGCCAACAGTTGAGATTTACGCATTCGGCTATAGCGAGAAATAGCATACTCACTAGCAACTTTACGAAGCTGCCTTAATGTCATCTCCTCTAGCGGCGGGCGTTCTTTTGCCATTAATTTGGCCTCCAGTAGTTTTAAGGGTAAATGACTTCCCCTGGTTATAGAATGGTTGATAAAATGTCATCTATTCCAGATGAATTTCTTATTCCTGACTTCTGGTATTGCCCAGTTTATAAGTGTTTTAGTTTGTTTTTAAATGGAAATTCACTACCTGGTGATTCCTAGCTTTGCCATGATTAGCATTTCTTTGGGATCAGCGGCGTGTTTTTGTTAAAGAAATATTAACAGGTATTCATGCCTAGTGATCAAGGGGTATGAAGACTGTTTTTTGCTTGTTTGACGTATTTATCAGCCCTTGGGGGATCAATTTGTCATGGAATCATAACATTTAATTCTGGTCGGGGGCGTAATATCAAGATTTCCTGACATTTCCTTTTTCACTCTTGAAGTACCCCTATTTCTGGGAGAATTTGGGGAGCTTGGGTTCTGGCTTTCCCCTTGTACCAGGAGGGTTTTACTGCTGGAAACTGTGTGTTAAAGCGCAATGCAAAGCCTCTACTGACGGCTGCTGTATTTCTGTTTCAGTTTACCGTACACTCTCTGTATGAATAGTTTTGTTAACCGCAACTGGGTTAAATCTTGAATATTAGCCGAGTAATGGTTTTTGTGGTCGAAGAACTCATTAATATCTGATAAAATTACCCTGAACCGCTTAATAATATTCTCAGTTCGATACTCTGTTAAAATCTCGGATGGTAAAGTTAAAGAAACTGGAGATGATAAAGTTTTGAGAATTCGTTGCACATCATATTCTAGGGAATAACCAGCAATTTTATAACAATTAAATCCAGGATCTAAGTAATCAGAAAGTCCGCCGTTAACACTAGAAAAAACCTGACAACCACAAGCCAGAGCTTCCATTGGTTGCAAACCAAATCCTTCACTTACCCCCTGTTGCGCCCAATATTCAGCGGAGTCATAGAGATATATTTTAGCTCGATTGAATAATCCCGGTAAATCTTCAATATAAGAATCAACGACAAAGACTTTACACTTTTGCTTTAATGCAGGAATTAACTGTTTTATTAAATATTCAGAAGATTTTCGCGCCTGAACTAAAACATCAATATCTCTTTCTAAATGCAAATTTGTAAATTCATCAGCAATTTGATTAGGTAAATAATAAATCAGATTATTGGGTGATTTTTGCCCCCAATATCCCATTGTATTGCGGCTGACTGTAATAATAGGAATACTGGATGGAAGGCTAAAGTTATAACCTGCACTATGAGCATGATAAACCACATTATATTTTTGCAGTTTAGGCGCTAGTTTAGCAATATCAAATCCCCAGCTAATGACAAAAATCACATCATCTAAATTTTTAGTTTGCAGCAAGTCATCAAGAAAAAGTTTGTCCTTTTCTCTTTGTCGATAGGTGACAACTTCCGCACTACAAATATCTTGAGCTAAATTAAATGTTTTTAATTCTGCCCAAAGACCACCACAGGCAAATTTGCCATCTGTTCCTGGCAGTAAAAAGTAAAGCTTTCTCATGATTATGAATTATGAATTATGAATTATTCCCGCCATTTTACCCTAACAAAATGTGCCTCTCTTCCCCAAGTGTCCCGTGTACGAATGATATTTTCAATGGCTAGGTTAAAGGGGATAGCTGTTGTTAAATAACGTTGGGCGATTGTTCCTAAATCCGGTGCAAGTTCAGAAGCCGTAGTTGCTGCTAATCCTAAACCTATGAGTTGCTCAATTGGTCTAAATGGTAGCATTATATACATACTTACAGCAAGCCCAGCAGTTAACAACATTGCTACAGATAAATTTGTCCCGCAACGGGGATGGACAGCTAAATCCCATTCTCCGCTAGTGAGACGATGCTGGGCTAGTGTTACCGCACGCCGCAAATAACTGATATTTACATCACCATAAAGGTAAAATCCCTGTTCTGTGGATAAACCGCTTAATGATTCGTTATCGAACTGTACATTAGTGGGTTTTCGAGGAGAAGAGTAAACACTTTGAGTTTCGCCCAAAACCCAAACAGTAGCGTGTTCTAAGGCGTGAACCTGACGCAGCATGAGCATTTCTTGTAACCCAGGCACAAAAGATAGTTGTTTGAGTAAATCGCTATCTTGATGCGGTGATGGTGCTATCAAGTCAAGGTTAAAAAAATTAAAGGGAGATGAGCTAACTGGAAAAGAAGTAGGAGTATTCATGTTCCCCCAAGCTGATAAAGCAACATAGATTTCTTTTCAATTTAACGCTTGTACAACTAGATTATTGCTAATTTTTGTTGATAGTTTTACATATATAGCAATCCTAAATGATTCATGAACACTTTCTGTTCCCTGTTCCCTGTTCCCTAAAACTAAAAAACTTTGTACCTCACGAGCATGGGAACTGCTATATATTTGAGAAAAGGGTAAAGGGTAAAGAGTAAATAAAATTACACCTTTTCCCTGAGCTTTTCCCGGACTTCTGCAAGAAGTTTATAGATTCTTTGATCTTTTCCTCGGTAGTCTGTGGTGCTGAATCGAAAGAGGAATTCTGATTATAGGTTCCGATACCAAAAATTGGTTGATTTCCTTAGCATCAACTCTTACTAAGTGAAAATTACGGAACTTGTGGTAGAGGTTCACACTGAAAAATAGAGGTGAGGAGGAGAACAATCAGTAAACCTCAAAATTGACTTTTCAGCATCCACAGCGATTAATAGTAATCAACTAACCAATGGTTGAATCATTTTGGTTAGGTAGGGTACAGCAATTGACATCGTTTAAACAGACTTTTCCCCACTGTAAAGCCCAGCGAACCAATGCGACTCGGTTGTCCGTCTTGGTTTTGGTGAGGATATTGCTGATATGGTTATCAACTGTACGTTTGCTAATCTCCAGTTTTCCTGCAATTTCTTGGTTAGTTAAGCCTGCGGCCACTAAGTCGATAATTTGCAGTTCTCTGTCTGACAGACTAACAGGGGTCCCAGACTCACTAGCAGCCATGACTTATTTATTTCTCCCTTGGTATATGTACTCAATCACTCTTTCTAATTCTAAAAGATTCTCTCAGAGCTAGACGTTGTAAATGTTCCTAGTAATACCAAAGTCAATATTTTCTTTGGATTTAATCTGGAAGTTAATCGACTTGACAAACCTAACTAGTATTAAAATACACGGGATTTTGCAAAAATTTCCTTAGCTACTGAAGAGATAAATGATCGGATTTAATAGCATCATGTACTATATTTAGTGACAGAAACTGCTATTGTATTCTATGAATAAGTGGAGACAAAGGAATAAAGATTGTTGTAGATTTTATACAGATTCCTAATCCCAAGTCGTAAATCGAAAATGAGATGAGCAATCCCCATGTTTTGTGTCTTGGCGAAGTTTTGTTTGATTGTTTAGCTGATCAAATGGGGCTAAAGCTGGAAGAAGTCAAGTCTTGGACTCCCTACCCAGGGGGAGCGCCTGCTAATGTTGCTTGTGCTTTGGTGAAGCTGGGAACACCCGCAGGTTTTATTGGCGCAGTAGGAGAAGATGAACCTGGTAATACACTGGTGAAGCTATTACAAGATGTAGGTGTAGATACAACAGGTGTGCAACGTCATCCCATAGCACCAACGCGACAAGTTTATGTAGTCAGGGATTTGACTGGCGATCGCTCTTTTGCTGGATTTGGTAAATATGATACTAGCGAATTTGCTGATACCCGCTTACAAGCCCAGCAATTACCCCATTCATTGTTTAATGAGGCTGATTTTTTGGTGTTGGGGACTTTGGAATTAGCCTATCCTGAAAGTGAGGCGGCAATTCACCAGGCATTGAAATTAGCGGAACAATACGATCTCAAGATCATTTTAGATGTGAATTGGCGGCCTGTATTTTGGCAAGATGCAAATATAGCGCGACAAAAGATTGAGGCATTATTACCGCGTTTCGATTTTCTCAAACTGACTAAAGAAGAAGCTCAATGGTTATTTAATACCAATGACCCTGGAGCAATTACTTACAGAATGAACTCATTAGAAGGGGTTTTAGTCACAGATGGAGAAAATGGCTGTGCCTATTGTTTAGGTGAAAACGAAGGTAAATTACCTGCTTTTTCTATTCCTGTGGTCGATACCACTGGTGCGGGAGACAGCTTTTTAGCTGGGTTTATCCATAAGTTGAGTCAGTCGGGTATTCACAGTTTGAGGGATGCAGAAACTGCAAAACGAGTTATCACCTATGCTAGTGCTGTGGGGGCGCTGACTACTATTAAACCAGGTGCGATCGCATCCCAACCCACTGCGGCTGAAGTTGATGCTTTTCTGGCTTCCCATCAACTCCCATAAATTCTTAAAGCTTTTCTAATCTTCTCTACAATTACCTCTGGTGCTTCAGCAACATCAACAAAAATAGCATTATCTGGCTCCTCAAGGTCATTAAACTGGCTTTTGAGGAGTTTTTCACCCATAAAGTGATTTTGACGCTTTCTCAAACGGTCTTGAATGACATCAAAAGACCCCTGAATATATACTAGCTGGATGCGGCTATCACATAAGAGAATTTGGCGATAGCTGGCCTTAAGTGCAGAACAGGCTAAAACAACATTTTTATTTTCTTGCAGCCAACTTTTGATATAATCCTGTAAATCTTCTAACCAAGGCATTCTATCGGCATCATTGAGGGGAATACCAAGCTGCATTTTTGCGATGTTTGCTGGTGAGTGAAAGGTGTCAGCGTCATGAAATTTCCAGCATAATGAATCTGCTAAAAGTTTACCGATGGTGGTTTTACCGCAACCAGAGACACCCATGATAATAATTAATTTGCTCTTCAAAATTTAAATTTTAAAATTCCACAACTTAAATTTTAAGTGTTGCTAAACCCAAATAACGGATACCTTCTGGAGATATATCAAAACGGCAGGGTAAGACTTCTAAACCAAGGGCGATCGCTTGTCGTAACAACTGACCATATATAGGGTCTTTACTATCACCAGGGGCAAAGTCTGGACAATCTCCCCGATTAATAAAATACAACATCACTGCACGGCTTTGGGGTAAAACTTCCATTAATTCCCGTAAATGCTTTTGTCCTCTGGTGGTTTCTGTATCGGGAAAAAGTGCTAAATTACCTTGTGTCCAAGTAGTATTTTTAACTTCTAAATAAATTGGGCGTTGTTGTTCACTTCCTGTTAAGTAAAAATCTACCCGGCTTTTTTTATCTTTTCCATAAACCACTTCTCCCTTAATATGTTTATATTCACTTAGTTCGGCGAAAAGATATTTTTCTAAAGCTAGTTTCACTACTCGATTGGGTAAAGCAGTATTTACCCCCACCCAAGTGAGTTCTTGAGCATCTACTTGAATCAACTCTAAAGTATAAGCCAATTTGCGGTTAGGATTATCACTTTGAGACAACTGTACAGGACTACCAACTTTGGAAACTCCTGTCATCGGTCCTGTATTTGGACAGTGTGCTGTCACAACTTCCCCAGAAGCAAGTTCGACATCAGCAAAAAAACGCTTGTAGCGTTTGAGTAAAATACCTGTGTATAATTTTGGATATTGATAAAGCCAATCAATCATGAGGATATGTAAATTATGAATTTGAATTATTAGTAAATATACGATCAAAGTGGTTATGAACAGGCATTATATTTCTGAAAATATTTTGATATTTTTGCTGACAGATGAGTAACTATATAAAATACTGGGGTCAAAAATTTTATGTGCATCCAAATTGAATCACCAATGGCTGGTACTGAGTATTATTTACAGTCAATAGAGCGTTTGTTGAGAGTAGTTCAAAACCTATGTTTGGCACATACCTTAGAAGAGATTACGAAAATCGTGCTAGTAGCAGTCCGCGAACTGACAAATTCTGATGGGGCTACGTTTGTGCTATTAGATAATGGCTTTTCTTACTACGTTGATGAGGATGCTATAGCTCCCCTCTGGAAAGGTCAGCGATTTCCGATCAATACCTGCATTGGTGGTTGGGTTATGCAGAAGCGTCAGCCAGCGATTATTGAAGATGTATCTAGTGATCAAAGGATTTCTTGGGCTGTGTATCAAACCACATTTGTCAAAAGTATGGCGATGGTTCCCATCCGTACTGATGAACCTATTGGTGCGATTGGTACTTACTGGTTACAGCAGCATCAAGCAACTACAGAAGAGGTCAAATTGCTGCAATTACTGGCAGATAGTACAGCGGTAGCCATGGAGAAATTACAGATATATTCTCAACTAGAAAGACAATTGCGCGATCGCACAACTGCCCTAGAAAATGCCAACTCCCATTTGCAAAAAGAAATACAAGAACGCAAAGCGATGGAAGCAGAAATCCGCCGTCTCTCCCTCACAGACGAACTCACAGGACTACATAATCAGCGAGGCTTTCACCTGTTGGCTGAACAGCAGCTAAGATTAGCCAAGCGATCGCAAATGCATACTAGTCTAATGTTCATGGAACTGAATGGACTCGAAGAAATTAATGGCACCTTTGGTCATGAACTCGGTGAAGATGCTATCCTTGCAGTTGCAAGATTGCTCAAACGAAGTTTCCGCAGTTCTGATACATTAGGAAGAATTGGGGAAGATGAGTTTGCAGTGCTAATCCAAGGAAATGATCTGACTTGTGAAGTGATACAAAACCGAGTGGAAACCAATATCGATCAATTCAATCAGACTCAACGGTTACCATTTCACCTAACTGTAAATATTGGTGTCCATTCTTATGATTCCAATCAGACCATTTCTCTAGATGACCTGATTACTTTAGCTCATGTTCATATCTATCAAAGAAAGGCAACAGAGTAGCTGGAGGTCTTATTAAATATCCCAACTTAACAAGTTTTGTAGTCAAATTTACGGCAGTTCCCGAATAGTTGCGTATAATAGTTGTTACAGCCCTCTCATGTAAAAAATGGGAGAATTTCAAAATGCAAGGAGAAAAATCCTATGCAACAAGTCTCATCTTTGACGGAGTTAGAATATGCTTTTCTATTTACCCTTAGAAAAGTAAATTCGATTAATACTGAAGGTTTCCAGGCATTTTTTCAGAATTTACCTATTGATCCTTACATTAAGGGCAAATATCGCTCAAGAAGGTTATCACGGGTCGTGGTTTCTGAGAATAAGTTGATTAAACTCTCACATGGACATTTATTTCAAAGCCGAGATTATAATCCTTTGTTGGGTGATATCAAAAGAGAGTTTGCAGAATTAGAAGATGCACTTGTAGAACTAGAGATTTTTAAGAATCTGGTTTTAGCATTTAGTGATTCTTGCAAACTTCACCCGGAAGCAGAAATTGGGATTCATCAAATCAGAACCACCTGTTCACCAGGTCATTTAGGAAATCCTGCACCTGAAGGTATCCATCAAGATGGAACTGATTTCATTGGGATATTTTCTGTGGGGAGAGACAATATTCAAGGTGGAGAAACACATTTATATACTGCCAAAAAAGAGAAGCCAGTTTTTAACAAAATCTTGCAACCGGGAGAACTAGTTGTAGTTAATGATCATGATTTCTTTCACTTTACAACTCCCATTAAACCAGAAAATCCCGCACCGGGAACTAGGGATGTTTTCGTGCTGACTTCTCCTAGTTTAATTACAGAATAAGAGGATGTTTTGAAAGTGTTTGGTGATGTATCACAAACTCTAAGCTAGGGGTTGCTGAATAAAGCCAAAACCTCTATGAATAAAGAGTTTGAGGCTGATAAAAAAGAAAGTAGGTGCAAAGTTTTTGAAGGGTGTAGTACGAAAAGACTGCATTTTGGCACTGAATAAATCAGAAAATTTGACAGTAACAAACAGCTAAAACTGTTCCCTGTTCCCTGTTCCCTACCTCCACGAAAAGACTTTTTCAGCAAGCCCTAAGCTATCCATTAACAAGAGCGGATCAGGGTGTTTTTTATAGAGGCTGATACTTTATAGACATCCTCTAATACCAATTTTATGTGAGGCTGCACAGAATCATGAAATCCATGAATTCATCAGTCTTTATCAACGTTTAGGTTCGGTCAATTCTGTTTGAAATCTTATTCTATGCAACTTCATATTAATTTGGTATAAGGCTGCTCAATATAGTAATTTTCTTCAGACTTTATGAAAAATTGTTTCTATTCAGACACAAGGCTACCCAAAATTTCTAAAACTTCCTTGATATCAGCTTTAAAGTTAGCATCTTTATCACCAGCTTTACCACACCAATATCTATAGCTGTGTTCAAGTGATTTTGAAAGATAATAGAAATGAGGCAATATACCTGATGCTGGGAACATTTCTATAACATTAATCTTTTCTGAAAAAATGATATTAGTAAGCCCTGCACCATGAGGTGCTATGACACATATAGCATCATAGAAAAGCTCTATTTGTTCATCGACTGACATATCCTCAAGACTATATTTTTTGAAACCATAATGTTGAAGTTTCTCAATTAGTTCATCCTCATTTAAAACACAACGTTGACTAGACTTGTCCGATAATTTTCTTGATATATAAATACGATTTATCTTATTTCTTGGTCGTTTTGGAAGAACTTTACTCCAGAAGTAGTTTAAATAATTGGATGGCAAATATCCTGAATTTTTATGAGATAGAAAACTAGGAAAGATCAGATTTTCTATCATATAAAGTTTATCTATCTCTACCACTTTTATTTTAACATTTTCTGGCAAAATCTTATCTAAAAAATATTGTTCTATATTGGTTAATTTATCTGGAACTAGTAGTTTTATTTCTTCAATTTCTTTATAATCAGGTTGATCTATCAAATAGAGTCTGGGAAGATGATCTATCAGAGTATGGTAATAGTTGTTAGCACTAAAGACTGATCTAAATACACTGCTGACACCAGAAATTTTTTCTGGTCTTTTGAAGTATAAAGCCCTAAGACTATATTTGTCTAACCTGATATGACCCATCACTGAATCAACAATTAATTCTCGCTTCCAAGTAAAAAGACTATTGTACCTCGCATAATAAATAACCTGATATAAATTAGTAGTGAATATATTAGGTAGTGAGAATATATCTCCCTTCATCGCATAAGAATAAATCGGCATATCTTTAGTTTCTGGTGTGGCGACGATTTCTGAAGATATGTATTTTTTAGTAGATTTACAGTCATCATTAAGAGTTGTTTCATGTACTAACATCACTCGCAGATATTTTTGAATTGAGTTCTTTAAAGTTTTAATTAGCTTTAAAATTTCCATCAAGGAAAGTTGGGAAAATTGATTTTTTTTCATAATATGATTGCTGAGATTAATAAAATTGGTAAGTACCTGAGCGAAATTAATTGAATATTTTTGGAACAAATAAAAATCTCTGTATTGCTTATCTGTTCCCTATTCCCTGTTCCCCCTCCTAAATGTAAAATTTATTTTTCACCAATACTTATTGGTTATCTTATAGTAAAAATAGGATTCAATGCTGACTGATAACTGACAATGTACAGCTAGTGGGCAGTTTTATCGTCACCATTTTGCTCCTCTACTTAAGTAAACGTGTTTTAATAGTATACAGTAAACCCTCCACAATGCAAAGTTATGACTTCAGAATTTTACAATCGCGGATTAGAACAAGCGAAACAAAAAGACTATGGTGGTGCTATTGAGGCATTTAACCAAGCAATACAGCTAGATCCTTACTTTAGCAAGGCTTACATGGAACGGGGTTTGGCATATTACAACTCAGGTACAATTCTGCAAGCCGTCTTTGATTACACTGAAGCTATCAAACTAGATGCGGAAAATGCCAAAGCTTATTATTTTCGGGCTTTAGCAAAGTTAACTTTAAAAAATCTGCCTGGTGCTTTAGAAGATGTAGAAAAGGCGATTCAGTTTAAATTTAATGATGCTGCTGCTTATGATTTACGGGGAATAGTGCAGCGCAAACAAGGAAATATTCAAGATGCGATCGCTAATTTTAAAAAAGCAGCAGAATTATATTTAGAACAAAAAGATCAAGAAAATACTCGCCTTTGTTTAGAGAAGATTAAACAGCTACAACCAAAAGCAGAACCTACACCAAATCAAGCTATTACCAAATCTACACCAATTATATCTACTCAAGATTATTTTACACAATTATTAGAAAAAGCAGAAAAGGGAGACACAAAAGCAGCAATTTCTGATTTAAACTGGATATTAAAAGCTGATAATCAAGATGCCCAAGCTTATTGCTGTCGTGGGGTGGTATATTGCAAAATGGGAAATTATCGAGATGCGATCGCAGATTTTAATCAAGCCATAGAACTCAATTTTAAAGATGCTATTGTTTATCGGAATCGCGGAAAAGCCCGTTCTCAAATCGGAGATCATCAAGGAGGTTTAGCTGATATCAATCAAGCCCTGAAAATCCAGCCTCAAGAAAGTTTAGTATATATTGCTAGAGGTAATGTTTATCAAGCAATGGGTAATTATTTAGCAGCAATTCAAGATTACTCTCAAGCAATACAAATTAATTCTGATCATCCCTTAGCTTACTATAATCGTGGTATTGCCTACACTTGTTTAGAAGAAATGCCCAATGCTGTGGAAGATTATCAAAAAGCAGCTAGTATCTATTGTCAACAAGAAGATTGGGACAATTATCAACAAGTATTAAATAGCCTGCAAAAAATCCAGTCATCTATCCCAGCAACAAACAAAGCCACCTATAACTTATTACGTCAACGACTGTTACGCATGGTTGGGGGACACTGGGAAATAGCCCAGAGATTAATTCAGCAAAAGAAAGATTTTTATCCTGGTATGGCGGAGGAGTGGTATTTGCAAACAGTAATTGATGATTTGGAAAGAGATCGACGTTAATAAATTAGCAGTAGGGGCGAAGCATTCGGAAAATATCCTTTGGCTAAAACTGATAATTTATCACCCGAATGCTGATGCTTCCAGTCCCGTTAGGGATACGCCCGTACAGGAGTCAGGAGTCAGAATAAAGAATTTATTTTTTATCCTATTCCCTATTCCCTGCTGTACTGTGAAAAGCGCCAAATCTTAATTTTATTATCCTCTCCACCACTAACTAAAGTTTTACCATCAGCACTAAAAACCAGAGATGTGACTGTGTTGGTATGTCCAGTGACAGTTGAAAGTTCCTCACCTGTAGCCACATCCCATATTTTAATATTATGATTAATAGTTTGGTTACATTCCGTACAATCCCGATTACCACTAACAAGAGACTTACCATCTGGGCTAAAAGCTAAAGATGTCACATTATTATCTGGTTTTGTAATAGTGCGAACTTCCGTCTTTGTATTTATATCCCACAATTTAATTTTGCGATCGCGACTAGCACTAGCGAGATTTTTACCATCTGGGCTAAAAGCTAAAGATGTGACAGTTTGCGAATTTGGACTTAATGTATGTATTGGTTTTTCTTGGGTAATATTCCACAGTTTAATAGTCTTATCAAAACTACCGCTTGCTAGGGTGACACCATCAGGACTCATAGCCACAGAACGCACCCAGTAAGCATGGCCTTTGAGAGTACGAATTAGCTTTCCTGTGGCTAAATTCCAAACTTTAATTGTTTTGTCATCACTAGCACTCACCAAAGTTTTTCCATCTTTGCTAATAGCCAAAGCATGAACTGAGTCAGTATGACTGATGAGGGTATGAATCAGCTTTTTTGTGCTTAAATTCCAAACTTTAATTGTTTTGTCATCACCACCACTGACCAGATTTTTACCATCTGGGCTAATAACTACCACATTGACATTTTTCATATGTCCTTTCAGGACTGTAATTTCTTGACCTTTGGCAATATTCCATAATTTAATAACGCGATTACCACCGCTAACAATAGTCTGACCATCTGGGGTAATAGCAACAGATGAAACTAATTCATTTTGTTCCGCAATAGTTTTTTCTAAAGCCATCTTTTCTAAAGAAGTTGATGGTGGTTGATGAACAACAGCATCACTATTAGCTTTACTATTTTGCGGGGTATTCAAGCGAGAAGAAATAGCCGTTTGTATTTGGTGAAAGTGTCTATAGCCAAATTCTCCCAAACCTAAAAATACAATCGTCCCCAGTATTAAAAGTAAATTTCTCAGAAAAATATATTTTTTAGGATAATCCGCTTTCTTTAGTGGTGCTGCTAAAGATGAATTACTAGCTGGTGCTAGTAGATGTGTGTACTGTTTACTCAAATCTCTAATAACTTCATCAGCCGATTGATAGCGATTCTGAATATCTATTTGTAACAACTTATCAATAATTATTGCTAATTCATGACTGAGAGGACATCGCAAATAATCTGTCCAATTTTTTACCCAACTATACCCATGTTCCATCCACAATTGAAAAGGAGAAATTCCCGTTAATAAATGAAAGCAGGTAGCACCCAAACCAAATAAATCACTAGCAGGGTAAGCTTTACCATCTCTAATTTGTTCAATGGAAGAATAACCATGTGAACCAATTGAAGTACCATGTTTTTTCTGGACTGTTGCTGTTAATTGTTTGGAAGAACCAAAATCAATCAGCGTTAATCTTCCATCACTTTTACGTCTGATAATATTTTCAGGTTTGATATCTCGATGAATCACTCCTCGACTATGAATAAACTTAAGAATAGGCAACAAATCCAGCAAAATAGATTGAATATCCCAATCTCTATAGTTCTTCCCTAACTGCAACTCTTGTAATAAATTATTTCCATCAATAAACTGTTGTACCAAATACAAGCAGTTATCTTGTTCAAAATAAGCTAAGAGAGTGGGAATTTGTGGATGTTCTCCTAGTTCTCGAAGTCGCTTTGCTTCTTCACTAAACAACTCCATTGCTTTTTTTTGTGACCAAGTTCCTTGAAATTTTGGTGCTAACTGTTTAACTACACAACCGTCATTTAATTTATCTGTATCTTCTGATAGATAGGTTCTGCCAAATCCCCCTTCATCTGAAAGCACCCTAATAACGCGGAAACGATTTCTTAAAAGTGGTACTAAGGGGGTGTTACAAGTTAGACAAAACTGTTTTCCATCTGGATTTTGAGGATTTTGGCAATCGGGATTTAAGCAGCATATCATGATCTGAGAAGAGTGACTGCATGATAAATAATGCGTAATAATTCAGGAGTGAAAAGTATAAGCAGCTTCGCTTGATACTTTATTTTTGATTAAAATTTTTTACTTCATTTACCTGCAATTTAGTTTAATTATCTTTTGATTATACAGCACCCTAAATCAAAAATCATGTCAAATTGCCACGACAATATTTGATGGATATGTTAATGATTTCTCAATCAACAATATTCATCCAAATGTAATAATTCAGGAGTCAGGAGTCAGAATATTTACCAAATCAGGACTATAGAGAAGCAAATTTTTCGAGAAATCATGAAGGCTGACTCTCAGAAAATATCTGGAAAGTGTAAAATATCATCCTGTTCAAAGGCTTATTTATTCTGTATTCTGAATCCCATCAAATTTTTAATTTTTAAATAAAATTAAAAACTTGTTTTTGTTATAAACACTACTAAAATTATGTTACCAATACTCCATCAACCGACCAATGAGCAATGACCAATGACCAATGTTAATATGTTTGAAATGCCTTAAACCATTTATTCAGAACTGTATTGATAGTTTGTTTAATTTGATGCTTACGATTCCATTTTTGGAAAGCAGCTTCATACTCTTCACCTTTGCTTTGAAAGGTATTCCAGATATCAAGTACAATTGCTAGTCCGCAGAATAGCAAAATGTATAGTGACCAAGAAAGACTAGCACCACCAACCAAATCTACAAGTATGAAAAAACTATTGACAATTGCATAATTACCAAGACGTTTTTTGAATTTACCTTGGCGGTAAAGATCAAACGCTTTGCGTTGTTGTACTTCGCTTTGTTGGGCTATCCAGTCAAATTCAGCCTGTTTAACTGCTTCTGGTGAAATTTGTAACTCGCCAGCAATTTCAATGATTTGCTGATATGAAAATTCTTGATCACGATCATCGGTTTGACGGGCGATCGCTAATTGTAGAATTTGCTGCACCTCTTCTTGGCTGTAAGAACGCAGACTGTTAGATTCAAATACCGTCATAATTTTTTCTCTGATAAGAATTTTAAGAGAGAGCTATGCTACTATCAGCAATCTTCGCATTACTTCTACACTAGCAAATCTAGATGGGTCTGACGATATAGATTTTTGATAATTGGTGGTTGGTAACAGGAGGCAATAGGCAAAAAGGTTATTCTCCCCATCTCCCCATCTTTATTGTCACCGCTAAATTCAAGAAGTTGTGAAAACACTCGGAATATCTGCTACTGACTGGAATTTAACAGCGCATAATAGCCAAAGAAGTTGCAGCATAAGGGAAAAACCCCAATGGTTGAAGATAACGGATCAGTTCGCACTCTCTCAGTTGATATTGGCGGAAGTGGTGTTAAAGCTATAGTTTTGGATATCACCGGGAAACCGTTAACAGAAAGGGGAAGGCTAGAAACACCCCACCCAGCGACACCAGAAGTAGTAATTAATGCCATTGCTGTATTAGCCGCATCCCAAGGTGAGTATCATCGGGTTTCCGTAGGTTTTCCCGGTGTAGTTCGCAGTGGAGTTACAGAAACAGCAGCGAACTTGGATGCTAATTGGATTGGATTTGATCTAGCAACAGCACTATCTGAACAGCTAAATAAACCTGTGAAGGTAATTAATGATGCAGATATGCAAGGACTAGGAGCAATTGCGGGTAAAGGCGTAGAATTAGTAATTACCCTGGGGACTGGTTTTGGTTCAGCTTTGTTTGTAGATGGGAAGTTGGTTCCGAATATGGAAATGGGACATCATCCATTTCGCAAAGGGGAGACTTATGAAGAACAGCTAGGACGTGCTGCTTTAGAAAAGATTGGTGATAAGAAGTGGAATAGGCGTTTACAAAAAGCGATCGCCTCTTTGCAGCATCTCTTTAACTATGATTGTCTTTACATTGGTGGTGGTGAAGCCGTGCGCGTCAATATGAATTTACCCTTAAACGTCAAGCTGATTCCCAATATCACCGGGTTATTAGGTGGTATAGCTTTATGGAGGGAATGAGGGGTGCAGAGGAGCAGGAGAGCAGGGGTGCAGAGGTGCAGGGGCGCAGGGGCGCAGGGGTGCAGAGGAGCAGAGGTGCAGGGGCGCAGAGGTGCAGGGGTGCAGGGGTGCAGGGGTGCAGGGGTGCAGGGGTGCAGAGGAGCAGAGAAAAATTACTTCTTTCTTCTTCCTTCTTCTTCCTGAACTCCTGAACTCCTACATCCTATTCCAGAAATTTGGGACGATTTAGTTGATTTAACTTGAGCTTGTCTTCTAACAGTTCCCACTTTTCTTGTTCAATCAGGTTAATAAATGTGTCAAGATTTTGACGGTATTGGTGTAGTGAATTTACCAATGCTTGTCGATTATATTGCGCCATCATTACCCCTAATTCTGGATTGCCAGCACCAACACGGCTGGTATCACGAAATCCTGAACTAGCTAGGTTTTGGGCTAATTGCAAAATTTCTAAATCTGTTTCACTTAAACAAGCAGCCATCAAAGAGGCGCTCACCATGACGGGTAAATGGGAAATCCAACTCACAGCCCGGTCGTGTTTTTCTGGCTGACAATGATAGATAATAGAACCAAGCGATCGCACGATTTCCTCTAAAACTATCATGGAACTAGTTGGCGTTGTCTCTATTGGTGTGAGTACATAAGGCCGATTTACAAACAAATTTCGCTGTGCGGCCTCTATACCCACATCTGTATTTCCCGCCATTGGATGACCACCAATAAAATTTTTCCATAAAGGAGAAATTGCATTTACTATAGGTGTTTTTACTGAACCTACATCAGTCACAATAGTAGTCTCAGGCAAATGAGCAACTAACTGTTCAACTTGAGGCACAATAAGTCCTATAGGGGTGCAAATAAACACAACTTCAGCAGATGCCAATAGACTCAACTCAACTGAAGCCTGATCGACACTGCCGATATCAATAGCTTTTTGACAGGTTGATTCACGGCGGCTAACTCCTAAAACATGATGTCCTTGGGAGCGTAAATCAAAACCTAACGAACCGCCTATCAGTCCCAGTCCTAAAATACCAATTTTCATTTTTGCCCTTGACAACTAAACTTTGAAATATTCTCTGCATACTTTACCAACTATTAAAGTTGGCATCCGAGAGGTAGATTCATGACTATAGAGGAATTACTAGAAAAATATGCAACGGGAGTCTTAGATTTTAGTGGCTCTGAGTTGGCTGAAGTCAACTTAAGTGGCACTAAACTGAGTGGTGTTAATCTCAGCGACGCTAATTTGAGCGTAGCTAATCTCAGTGGCATCAATCTTACCGACGCTGATTTAAGTTATGCCAGGCTAAATGTAGCTAGACTCAGTGGTGCAAATCTGGCTGGGGCAATTCTTAACAATTGTAGTCTCAATGTTGCTAATTTAATGCGTGCGGATCTGACTCGCACTCAACTGCGTCAAGCTTCCTTCATTCGAGCCGAGTTAATTCGCACTGATTTTAGTCGCGCTGATATGTGTGAAGCTAACCTTAACAGTGCCGACTTACGAGAAGCTACACTGCGACAGGCAAATCTCCGGCGAGCTAATTTCAACGAAGCCAACTTAAGAGGTTCTTGCTTGCGGGAAGCCAACTTAGAAATGGCTAACCTCAGCGCCGCTGACCTGACTTCCTCAGACCTGAGTGGCGCAAATTTACGAGACAGTGAACTCAGGCAAGCCAATCTTTGTATGGCTAACCTCAGTGGAGCAGATTTAACTGGGGCAAATCTGAGATGGGCTGATTTAAGAGGAGCAAATTTAATTTGGGCGGATTTAAGTGGAGCTAAACTGAGTGGAGCCAACTTAACAGGAGCAGACTTGACTAATGCGAATTTAACAAATGCAAGTTTAGTACACGCTAATTTAACTCAGTCAAAATTAATTAAAGTTGAATGGATGGGTGCTGACTTAACTGGGTCTACCTTAACTGGTGCCAAGCTTTATGCTACCCCCAGGTTTGGTTTAAAAATTGAAGGCATCAAATGTGAATGGGTTGATCTTTCTCCCACAGGCGATCGCAGCATCATCCAAAATTTCAATGACGAAGAATTACGTGACTTTTTTAATGCGACACCGCCAACAATCCGTATTATTGTTGACTTACCCTTAGAACACGAAGCTAACTTTGTTCTTGCTGGTACTTATTACCAAATAGCTCAAGAATACCAGGGACTAATTCAGCCTCCAAGCCTAGAAATTAGCAGCCGCAGGACTGTTTTCACCTTTCGAGTAGATAGCGATGAAGCTTTATTACCCACAGCTTTTATGGCAATTCTTCCTTTTAAAGATGCCACTGCCACCCAAAAAGTTATTTACACGTTAGTAGATATGATTCGTCAAGAAGCAGTGACTAAAACTAGTTTCAAATCACCCGTAATAGCAGAAAAATTAATGTTGCTGATAGAGGAAACTATCAATAAATCTAAGACCATTAAACAAACGAAAAAAAATTTAGAAGTAGCGGCAAAACTAAGATTTTTTAAAGCACCGACCCAAACAATATTAACCAATTCTAGCGCCCAATCGTTGACCATCTATGATCATCCTAACTTTGGCAAACGATTTGTAAACCGTTATTCTAGTAGTAATGCAGATGATAATATATCTGGTGAATCAGAATATATTATGCCTTCATTAAAGATGATCATAGATTTTGTCAAAGGTTTTTACGTTATTCATCAGCAGTAAGTCCTAATTACTCTAGCAGGTGACAGGTGACAGGTGACAGTGAAGAGGACAAGGAGCAGGGAGCTTTCTAGCAGGGAGCAAGAGGGATCACTCTTCTCCCCTGCACCCCGCACCCCGCCCCCCTGCTTCTTCTGACTCCTGACTCCTGACTCCTGCTGATTCATTAACTAACCAAAGAAATTACTGGAGAAGAAAAATGAGCAATTTATTTAATAAAATGATAGGCAGAACTCGCTATGTAGTTTGTCGTTTATTTTTGCATTTAAGCGGTAGTGAAGTAGCACCAATTTTAGGAGTTTTAAACCGCGCTGCGAGAGAAGCCATTGATGCTGATGGCGATTTAGAAGTTTTGGGGCAAGAATTAGTAGAAATTTGCGAAACCCTGCTCAGATATGATGAATACTGGCTCTCAGCAGCTAACGAAGGAGATGTGTTTTGGAGTGAAGGAGAAGCGGGAGATTATGTCAATGAATTATTTACTGACTCCGCCCAAAGATATGGCACTGAATTCGATTTTAATTCTCCCTCTGGATTCGATGAACCTTTATCTATTCCTGTAACCCGCAACGTAGTGGTGATGCTGACAGCGGCTTATGAAGGAGAAGTTCCAGATTTGGAAACTGACCTTTCTAATATCCAAGCCTTAAAAGAAGGGTTGAAAGCTTTAATTAATTTACACCAAAAACATAAACTCCGAGCCATCCAAGTGCATTTTTCACCAGCGCAGTTAGGTGACGAACTGACTAATGATCAGTTATTGCAGTATTTTCCGGAATTGATCCCATTGTAACTTGTTGGTTAGTCTGTAGTTATGAGACTTACCATCGGTAATGATAGCTAACAAATTAGGACAATCATGCAATGATCAAAACTATAATGCGTAAATTTACAATCGCTTGTTTAGCCCTGAGTTTGTGCTTGACAACTGTCGCCTGTGGGGGAGGAAACCAAACTACATCTTCTCCAGGAAGTGGTAGCCAAAGTACCAGCCAAAGAGCTACTCCCACTAAGTTGAATGATGGACAGTATGAAGTACAACAAGCCAGCTATAACGATGCCAATGGCGAGTATACCCTGTTTTTACTCGGTAGTCAGCCGCCAACATTTACCACTGAAAAGCTACAAATGGCAAGGCTGACAGATGAAGAAATCAAAGCAGGTAAAAAAAGTTACTTAAAAGTAGAAAATGGACAACCAGCTTTGTACCTGACAGAAGACTTTAAACTTGAGTACGTTCACAACGTCACCGAGACCAAAACCAATCCTCAAACAGGACAACAAGAAACCGTCATTGTGCGGCGAGAATCTAACTTCTGGACACCTTTTGCGGCCTCTTTGGCTGGTAACGTAGCAGGTCAAGCTATTGGTAGTCTGTTGTTTAGACCTCAATATTATGTTCCCCCCGTTTATCAGCCAGGCGGGATTATGACCGGCTATGGTGGATATGGTTCTAGCTATGATTCAGCGGTTTCCAGCTACCGTTCTCGCTACAATGAACCACCCGCAGCCGTTAGAAATCGTACCGCTTTCCGCACTACAGGAGCAATTAGGTCATCTGGAAACTCAACTCGCACAACACCACGGACAAATACAAGTGGTCGCTCTACTGGTTCTGGTTTTGGTGGCAGTAACCTCCGTCCTTCTGGTAACTCCAACTCTAACCGCCGTAATTCTGGTAGTAGTTTTGGCAGTGGTGGCCGTTCTTCTGGTAGTCGTTCTTCGGGAAGCCGTTCTTCTGGCTTTGGTAGCAGAAGAAGATAGTTTTTAGGAGGCAGGAGTCAGGAGTCAGGAGTCAGGAGTCAGGAGTCAGGAGGTAGGGAACAGATAATTATTTATTCTCCTCATCTCCCCATCTCCCCACACCCTAAACTCTCTTCTTAACTGTCACCTGTCACCTAATCAAACGCCTACAAATGCGGGTTGTGGCCAACGACCTACGGCTTTACCAATCACCGCTAATTCTGACATCAACTGATCAAATTTGTCCGGTGTTAAAGATTGGGGTCCATCAGATAAAGCTTTAGCCGGATTGGGATGGACTTCAATCATGAGAGAATCAGTACCAGCAGCGATCGCCGCCATCGCCATCGAAGGTACAAATTCAGACCAACCCACACCATGACTAGGATCAATCATAATTGGTAGGTGAGTTAGCTTTCTTAACACAGGCACAACCGACAAATCTAGAGTATTACGCGTATATTGACGATCAAAAGTCCTAATTCCCCGTTCACACAAAATCACATTAGGATTACCCGCCGCCAAAATATACTCAGCGGCCATCAACCAGTCTTCAATCGTCGCTGCCATCCCGCGTTTTAAGAGAACCGGTTTCGATTGCGCCCCGACTTGCTTAAGTAGGGAGAAATTCTGCATATTTCTCGCCCCTACCTGAATCACATCAGCAACTTCGGCGATTTTCTCCAAATCACCCCCATCCATCACCTCAGTAATTATTCCCAGTCCGCTGACTTCCCGCGCTTTAGCTAACAATTCCAAAGCACTTTCACCGTGACCCTGAAAAGCGTAAGGTGACGTTCGGGGTTTGTACGCTCCACCACGGAGAAACTTAGCACCAGCAGCTTTGACACGCAGCGCCGTCTCTACAATCATTTGTTCATTTTCCACCGAGCATGGTCCAGCAACCACTATTAAAGGATGATGTTCACCAAATACCACATCCCCATTAGGAGTGTTCACCACCACCTCATAAGCTTCTCCGTGGCGGAACTGACGACTAGCTCGTTTATAAGGTACTTCTACCCTTAATACTTGCTCAATCCATGGACTGAGTTCCTGAATTTGTAGCGGGTCTAAATCCGCAGTTTCACCTACTAAACCAATTACTACCTTATGTTGTCCAATAATTTTTTCTGGTGTTAGACCCCAGCCAGCTAACTCCTCAGTTACACGGTCTATTTCTGCTGAAGGGGAACCGACTTTCATTACAACAATCATTTTTAAATCCCTGTATTTTTGAGTAAAATTTGCGTAAAATATTTACCGACTCAGGAATGTTGACTTGATTTTTTGCCCACTGGAATTATTAATAATTAAGCCAGAAAATATAGGAAAAATGTAGCGCCAGGTACTTTTTCTGAATATTGGGTATAAATCAGACAAAATTCCTTCGCCAATTTACCCAATATTGCAGTTATCTAAAAGATACCTGAGCGCCGCTGATCAGACGTTCTTTTTGCGTGTTTCACGCCAAACTTCAGTCATCCTTCCCCAGTTGATCCTAAATTCACCCAAACCTATTAAAGTTCCAGGGCTGTCTTCATCCCAAGAGGCAGAAAGAACACCATAAGTTATGCCTAAAACCCCGATACCAAATAATCCCATGTTCACCAATAACACAGCGATGGGAGGTAATTGGATATGAGCGTAGCTGACCAACAAATAGCTGGCCACCAGTGTAGTAATACCTAAAGCTGTAGGTATCCCACAAAATGCAGCGACTCTGCGGATCATCCGCTGGCTGACCACTTCTGGAATCGCCATTTCTTCTTTAGTGAAAGGTGGCTGCTTTTGCGACTTTTGACTTGATTCCTGTGCCTTGACTACGGGTTGAGTTTGAGATTTAACAGGTTTTTGACGCTTTTTGTTTGGTTCAAAAGGTAAGCGACTGCGCTCTGATTCTTCAGCAGACATAAGCTGTAGTTCCTAACCACGAATACCGAGGCGAGCAATCAAAGCTTGATACTTTTCCCGGTTGTTCTGCTGGATATAAGCTAGAAGACGCTTGCGTTGTCCGATCATCTTCAATAGTCCTCTACGGGAGGAGTGATCTTTCTTGTTAGCTTGGAGGTGCTGACTGAGGCGGTTAATGCGATCAGTTAACATAGCGATTTGGACATCCGCAGAACCAGTATCGGTTTCATGTACTTGGAAGCCAGAGATAAGTTCTTGTTTGCGCTGTTGCGTCAGAGCCATGATTGATTAAATTTCTATTTTTTCTAAATGTATGCAGCAGTGCTATACAAAAATTGACCAAACTTTTTTCAAGCTAGTCATTCAACTAAAGAAAACTTTAGAGGATCTGCTTCTTGCTTCAACCAAGGGAGTCGGCTCCTTCTTGTCCACAAGCGTAAATTCGGGTGTAGCCCACCCTATCTATTTTTTGAACGTCTCTCATAATATCACAGCTATCAAGCTCTGTGGTAAACTGCTCACATTGTACCGTAAGCTCGGTGTGAGCTTTTCGTAACCCTGAAGAGTCTGTACTGAGAGAAGAATCTCAACTGAGCTAATATTTTTCGACTCTTAACCGGAAAATACAGAAGTTAAGCTGTATCTCCCTAATAATTCAGAAGCCAGAATGGGGTCTTCCCAAGCAGAGCAACAGCCATAAGGTTAAAGCCATGCTACGCTATCACAATGCTTGCGATCACAGGAAATTTACACATTATATTTGTTTACATTATTACCCTAATATCTGCAAGCATGATTGATGATTTATTCTGACTTTTAAATTTTAATCCTTCTCATCATCTTATTACTATGCCTCCCAAAAAACAAGAACCAAAAGGATGTGGATGTGCCAATATTCCATTGTCTCTAATTCTAGCTATTTTAGGAGGTGGTTATTGGTGGTTTAGCCAGAAAGGAAATTTAGATATCAGCCACCTTTTGGCTAAAGGTCAACAAATAATTAGTCCTATTTTTAATCAAATACCTATTACTACTTCAACTCCTAGTCCTAGTTTAAATCCTACACCGATTGCTGTTTCAAAACCTACTCCTATTTTAAATCAGACACCGATTGCCATTTCAAAACCTACTCCTCCTGTATCAAGTATTGCAAAAAATATTCCTAGTAATCAGCAAGATGCGATTAAAAAAAATCCAGATCAAAAAATACCATTGCCTGCTACTCCTTGGCAGAAAAAAGTAATTAGAGGAATTTATTTCAGTCGCTACCAAATTACTAATAATGCCAATGAAAAAACGATTCGTGAAAGAGTAAAGTTTTATCGCTCTCAAGGATTTAATACCATTATTCACGGTGTTTGGGGTAATGGTTGTACGATGTATAATAGTAAAGTTATGCAGCAAACTCTAGGTTATAAAAGTTGTCCCAACTTATTTCAAGACCAATGGCTAGATTGGCTAATTGATGAGGCGCATAAACAGGGAATGGAAGTTCATGCTTATTTCGAGAAAGGAATTAAAATAGACGAAAAAAGCCCGATTTTTGATTTAGCAATTGCTAAAAAATGGATTGTTCCCGGTGTAGATAAAACATATCCTGGCATCGATCATTATGTCCTTGATGTAGAAATTCCTGAAGTTGCTAAGTTCTTTAAAAATATCGTAGTAGAGTTCGTCCAGAGGTATCCAAAAATTGATGCTGTACAATGGGATGATTATCTAGGTTATCATGCTGAATTACCAGGAAAAGTAGATCGCACTGCTAAGTTAACTACTTTTGTGCAGCAAATGATAACTGGTATGAAACAAGCTAACTCTTCAGTGAGTTTTGATATTTGTCATCATAATCCCTATTGGGCTAAACGTTATTTTGCCGCTGATTGGGAAAAATGGAATGTGGATAGAGTTTTTATTCAAGTTTATAATGATGCTAATTTTAAAGAAGAATTAAATTATGCTAAAAATTATGAAGGAGTTGCCATTACTGAGCAACAGTTTCATCGAGTAAAAGAATTAGTAGATAACCCTGCAATCAAGAGTGTTTTAGTTTTTCCTGGATCTGGAAAACCAGAAGAAACAGCTTCTGCTTTAAACAGATTGATTCAAAAAACACAATAAAAATTATTTGTCACTTCTAAGAGTATTTTTTTGATTTTTGAAATTCGATTATCCGTCTTTATCTGTGTTTATCTGCGTTTATCTGCGTTCAATTATTCTTGATATCTTAATTCTATGCAACTTCATATCAATTTGGTATGACAGGGAACAAGATTCAATACTGTTCGGTTAAGGATTTTAGTAGGTTGGGTTGAACAAAGTGAAACCCAACAAACCCTTGTAGATGTTGGGTTTAGTTCCTCAACCCAACCTACATAATTTCATTGTTTTGACCTTAACCGACAAGTATTGGAACTAGATTAGATTATTCTTGGTTCTTTTTTATCATGACTTACGCAAAGGGCAACAAATAGCCAATATCTTGTACCATTCTTAATCATTTATAAAAATGTATTTTTTGAACATCAAAGATTCTCAAAATTTGTCATTCTCAATAAGTAGCAAAGGTGATGTTTATGGTAAGACGAGACTTTGACTATATTAGAGAATGCGGAAAAGTAAATAGTACATCAGCCAAACCAGTTCCTGGGATTCTGTTAATTGGTGGTGCAGAAGGTAAAAAATCTGGAGAAGATGCAGCTACTCAATGGTTTCTTAAAAGAGCAAATCGGGGAAATTTTTTAGTGCTTCGTTCTGGTGGAGTAGGCAGACACGCTGATTGGATTTGTGATCATTATAGAGATTTTATCAGTTCAGCTGCTGAACTTTCTATTGACAGTCGAGAAGCAGCAGATGATCCAGAAGTTATTGAATACATCCGCCAAGCTGACGCTCTATTTATAGCGGGTGGTGATCAAAATGCCTATGAAGATTATTGGGAAGGAACAGCAGTAGAAGACGCAATTAATTATTTGATTAATGAAAAAAAGATTCCTATTGCTGGAACTAGCGCCGGTATGGCGATTTTGGGAGACTACTATTATGTACCTTCCCATCAGGGTGTGCATAGTTCAGAAATTTTAAATGATCCCTTTCACCACAATACAAAGGATATTTATCACAGTGATTTTATTAAAGTTCCATTTCTCAAAAATGTTATTACTGATACGCATTTAGATAGAATTGATAAAAACCATCAAGAAACAAGATACGGAAGACTTTTTGGATTATTAGCTAGAGTTGTTCATGATAGCAATCGACTTTCAGCTTTTGCCATTGGTTTAGAAGAAGGTGCTTTTGTTGCCATTGATGAAAAAGGAATTGCTAAAGTCTTTGGTAATGGTGCAGATAAAGGACAAGATGCCTATTTCTTGCAAATTAACGGTGCAGAACCAGAACAAGTTAAACGGGATTTACCCGTAATTTGGAATAATAACGGACAAGCTGTTAAAGCCTATAAAATTGCCGGAACACCGGAAGGAAGTGGTAAATTTGACCTCAATAACTGGTCAAATGCTTCTGGTGGAAGTTGGGAATATTGGTTTACTACTGGTGGATATGCTGGTTTCAAACGGAACCCAATTAAGTAGTCTGTTAGTGTATCAACCTCAGTTTTATTTATAAATTTCTCCCTTCTCAACCAACACCTCTTCCAATACTGTTCGGTTAAGAGTTTTTGTAGGTTGGGTTAAGCGACAGCGCAACCCAACAAATGCTTATAAATGTTGGGTTTCCTTCCTCAACCCAACCTACGTAATTCTATTTTTTGAGCTTAACCGACAAGTATTGACACCTCTCCCGTCAACCAAACCCCACTACCTAAAACTGCTGCACTTTCTAGTTATTACGCTATCAGACAAATTAATCAAATAACAATCCTGCAAATCCTGATTCAGACAAAATAACATAACCGACTGGGAATTCATTCCCAGTCTCATAGCCAAAGTCCGTTTTAACGGACTATAATAATGTTGTAGTTAACATAGGTAAAATCCTGTAAATCCTGAATTATTATTTATCTTCCTGCATACTTCTCACAATTTTCGTCACCAATTTTCTAGGAAAAAATCTGACACTTTTCGCCAGAATTTTATTTAAAAGTCCAGGAATAACTATTGTTTTACCACGCATTAAGGCATCATATCCAATCAGAGCTACAGTTTCAGCATCCATCATTTTTTGACCCTTAACTAGCTTAGAATCTGCCATTCCTGTGCGTTCATGAAATGCAGATACAGTAGAACCTGGACAAAGAACTGTCACTGTTACACCTGTACCTTCTAACTCATTAGCAATAGCTTCAGAAAACGATAAAACATAAGCTTTAGTGGCAAAATAAACTGCCATTAAAGGACCTGGTTGGAAAGCAGCAGCAGAAGAAACATTTAAGATTTTCCCCTTACCCCGCTTCACCATATCTTTGAGAAATAACTTAGTTAAATGGGTCAGACAAACTAAGTTTACTTGCAACATTTCTAGTTCATGATTCAAGCTGGTTTCATTGAATAAACCATAAGTACCAAATCCGGCATTATTCACCAGTACATCAACTTGGATATCAGCTTGTTGTAATTCCGTAAAAATTTCTTCAGGAGACGATGCTATAGATAAATCTTTGACAATGGTTTTTACAAGACTATTAAATTTTTCTTGGAAATAGACAGCGATCTCTAGAAGCTTGATTTCGTTTCTATCTACCAGGACAAGATGATAATTCTCAGAGGCAAATATACAGGCTAATTGGTAGCCAATTCCACTAGCTGCCCCAGTAATGAGAACAGTCTCTTGACACTGTAATTGACCTTTGATGTTCATATTAAAAAATGGTGATATTCACCTAAAAGTATTAGCAATTCAATGGTGCTAACATGATAATTTCGTAAGGTAGGCAATGCCCACCCTACGTTTTTAAGACTATAATTATGCGAGACTGAGGAAACCTGTCTGCATCAAATAGGAAGTGTAAGTTATCAACAATTGGGAATCAATGGTAGGACAAACAATGGAACTTGCTTTCAAAGCTTCTAGGGTTTCTTCGCAGCTAATGATTGGCCTTCTAGCTTGCAAATACAAATCAGGGATAGTGATTTGTTCATCAGACCAACGCTCTAATAAAAATGGTCTGAGGGTGTATAATGGATTCTCTTGGTCAGTGACATTATTGATTAAATCATTTTGCCATTGTTCGTAGGGAATCATTTCTAATTTAAAACCAAAAGTGCGTATCCATTCCACTAAAGATTTTAAAGAAGCTGGTTGGGGATGTTGTAAATGGAAAGCTTTAGCAATTGATGTTTCCTGTCTGGATAAATAAACTACTGCTTTGCTCACATAGTCTACCGGAGACATATCCAACATATAATCTACATCAGGGAATGAACCCATTTGTAGACAGCCTTTAATCATCAAATTGATAAAATCATGGGTGTTACAAATCCCGGTTTTGCTATCTCCAGCAATTAAAGGTGGTCTGTAAATAGTAATAGGAAGTCCTCGGTCGCCGGCAATTTTAACTAACTTTTCTGCTACCCACTTAGTTTGAGAATAACCTAAGAAAATACCTTGCCAATCATTAAAATCGTCCTGTTCTTTAACTACTTTACCAGCATAAGCAGTTGATTCAAAAACAGCGACACTAGAAACATAATGTACAGGCTTAACTTTAGTTTTACAAGCTAAACGCAAAACTTCCTGAGTTCCTAAAACATTAGCTGTTTTCAATGCTGAATAGGGATAAACGTAATTCAGCAAAGCACCACTATGATAAATGGTATCAATATTGGCAGCTAGATTTTCAAACTGTTCTGCACTAATACCTAAAAGTGGCTGTGCTAAATCACCAACAATTGGGATAATTCGGGAACTATATTTATCATCCCAAATTGCATACTGTTGGAGATTTTTTTCTAATTTGCTCTTACCTTCTGCAACATCAGCAGCACGCACCAAACAATAGAGAGTTGCTTGGGTTTCTGCAAGGAGTTCCTTAATTACAAAAGCACCTAAATAACCTGTTCCTCCAGTTAAAAAGATGTTTTTGGGATTGGTAACAGAAACAGCAGTATTACCCGCTGGTTGAATAGTTGGGTCAAGTACAGCTTCTGCACCTAAATCTAAGAAGGGGGGAGCGATATTAACAGTATTAACTGTTCCATTTCCCGCATCTTGTAGTTGAGATGCACCTGGTACTTCTTCAGATAAACGTTGAGAAAGTGCAGCAATAGTTGGATAATGCCAAAGTAAAACAGGAGAAGGTTTAAAACCTAGTAAATTCTCCAATTTACTAATAATAATCATAGCTTGGGCTGAGTCCAAGCCATAATTTTCTAAATGTTCTTGCACGTCGATTTCTTCTGGTGTTGTTCCTAAAACTTCCGCTAAGTTGGACACCATGAAATCTTGGATATCTTCAGCAGTATAAGCAGGTTTTAAATTCATTTTTACATCTCCAATGTAGAACGAACTGGGTGATATTGACTGTAGAAATTAGGAATTTGCAACCCTTGAAATTTCAAGCTTTGAATTCTGTATAAGAATGCTGTCCCTAACATAATTTGATGAGCAACATCAACAATATGACGATTTTGAGGTTCTGCTAAATAAGAACCACGTACCCAGTCATTGAAACCACCCATAGCGGGACCACACCAAATTTGATAATCAACTTCCCGACCTTTTTCACCAGAACTAGACCAACGGGAAGATAAGCCTAAATACCAGCGGAAAATTAAAGCCATTTTTAATTTAGGGTTATTAACAGCTTTCCCTAATTTTTCAGGATTTTTCTGTGATAAATAAGCGGCTGTTCCTTCCCAAACTTCAGCGATAGTTTTACGGAAGATTTGTTTTTCTAACTTCTCTCTATCGGCTAAAGGAATATCTTCAATTGAGTCATAGCTGCGGTATAATTCATATAATTTTTGCGCCCGCATGGGAAACATTGTTCCGCGTTTGAGGACTTGTAATTTGACTCCCATTTCAAACATATCCGCAGCGGGAGCCATCATCATATCCGCCATTTCTGCTTGAGCTAATAATTTTTTGGTGTAATCACAAGCTCCAGATTCAACGCAGGATTGATTAATTGAACCAGTGACTACATAAGCAGCACCCATCATAAAAGCAGCTAAGGCAGATTCTGGTGTACCAATTCCTCCGGCTACTCCCACTCTAATAGGTTTCTCGTAATTATATTGTGCTTGAATTTCATCCCGCAAGCTAATAATTGAAGGTAGCAAACAAACCAAGGGACGATTATCGGTATGACCGCCAGAATCAGCTTCTACGGTAATATCATCAGCCATGGGTACTTTGCTGGCTAGATTTGCTTGTAATTCGGTAATTAGCCCTTGTTCAAGTAATTCTTTGAGAATTCTTGCGGGTGCTGGTTGCAAAAATTTAGTCGCAACTTCCCGACGAGAAATTTTCGCAATGACTTTATGTTTGATTTCAATTTGATGATTTGCATTTAAACTTAATCCTGCTACTCGATAATAAACGATGTTAGGAGTTAAGTCTAAAAATGCAGATGCTTCTACTGTTTTTACAGTATATTTGAGATATAATTCTACAGCGCGGCGTTCTATTGCAGGTTCGTTAGGACTGTGAATTAAATTAAAAGCATAGGGTCCATTAGGTAAGGCTTCTTGTATACGTTGAATGGCTGTTTCTATCCGTTCTGGAGGTAAACCACCTGCACCAAAAGAACCTAACAGTTTTTGTTTTCCTAGTGCAATTACCATTTCTGCGGAAGCAATACCACCAGCCATTGCACCTGTCATATAGGCATATTTTACACCATGATCGGTGAGAAAATGGGAGTCGCCAAATTGTTGGAGTCCCAAAGGTGGTAATGATATTAATAGTTCTGCTTGTTCTGAAGAAGCATTGTTAGCGGGTGTTAAGTAACCGTCGTTAGTAACGCCTATGTTACCTGCTATTTTAACTATGTAACAGGGTTTTTCTAAGGTGAGTAATTTATCTTTGATGGCGTTTTGTTCAAAAGCGATACAGTCTATCGAACCTCTCCAAGTTTGGTTTTGATGGTTGGAGAAGCTGGAAAAGGTTAGTCCGTTATTGTGTTTATTTAGTACCGTATTGAATGTTGTCACGGTAGTTTTTTCCTCAGTTTATAAGTAATGAATTAGTAGGTTGGGTTGATGTAACTTTTTAATTACAGCTATTTTTAGGTAAATGAACCACGAAGGAGCGAAGAACACGAAGGGAAGAGAGTTTCAGAGGGTTCTTGCGTAAGTCCTAAGATTAATTGAGTAAGATTAATTCAATGGGTGGTTTAAATACGTGAAATTGCTGTAATTTTTTGGTTTGCGCGGTCGCTTAACCCAACCTACAAGAGATTATTTTTCTTGGTTGAGTAGGTTTTGAGCGCAAGCTAGTTGGAGTTGAATTATTTGGCTCATTTGTTGACTGAAATCTTGTCTAGCTTGTAGAAAGCTGGTGTGTGCTTTTGTTAATTTTGAGTTGTTGGTACTCAGTTTTTGATACTGATCTATTTTTAAATTGTTCATCTGAATTTTGTTGGTGTTTTTTTGATGTGTTGGTTTTTGAGTGCAGGTTAACTCAGAAGAGTTTAATTCTTCTTTCAGTTTAAAACCGTTATCCATGATAGTTTTCATGGTTTGTTTTTCTAGTTGAGGGTAAATTTCACTAGGGGGAATTTTGATTTGTGGCTTTAGGGAATTGATGATTTTATACTCTCGGTAATTGGGAATTCTTTGTGGTTGCTTTTGATGGTGATTCTTTTGGAAAAGCTGACGGTTTTCTGCACTCAAAATTGTAGCAGCCATGGATTTTCCGCCTAGTGTAACTTTTCTCAGGGCTGCTTTATTCTGTTTGCCTGTTGCTGAGGATAGGTTATAAAGTGGAGAGAGGTTTAATTTGACTCGATGACTGAGCAATTTTGCTAATGCTTTGACAATAGATGTATGGTCATCTATGCCGCGACGATTTAAGGATACGGTGATGTGTTCTTGGTTGCCGAGAATTTTATCTATCCAACGTGAACAGATTCCACCTGCACCTGCTTCAATAAATACTTTTGCTCCGTCTTGGTAAACGCGATTTACTAAGCGGGGAAAGTCTAATTCTTGACATAATCCTTTGGCAATATTGTGGGCAATTACTTCACTTTCTAAGGTAATTGGTTGATATTCAGCCGCAGAATAACAGGTAACTCCAGGAATTTTTTGTGCTGGTAAGTTGTTGAGTCTGAATAGTTCTGGGTATTCTGACTGCATTGCTGGAGCATGAATTACATGATCAAATGGTGCGGGAAAAGCATTACATCCCAGTTTTTTAATCACTCGCTCACAAGCTGCTGGTTCACCGGCAATTAATACTTCTTCTGGTGTGTTAATCTGGGTGAGGTAGACGCGATTTTCACCTTTTAAAGTTTCTCTGACTTGTTCGGGACTGGCGATCAGAACGTAGTTACTCCACAAATTATTATCATACGTTGCAGAATTTTTTGGTAGTCCCCAATACTCTCTGACTGCATTTTTTTGTCCAGATAATCTATCACCAAATAATGCGGAAGAGTTGAAGGTGTTACTCCCTTGATAGAAGTTGCTCCAAACCCCTTGGGCAACCATCATGCTGGTTTCACCTAAGCTGTAACCAAAGATATATTTGGGTTTAATTTGGAAGTCATCGCTGATAATTGTGGTGATGAATCTGGTAAAGAGCATTTCTGCTTCAAACATGGCCAGAGAATCATCTAACAATTTCTTTTCTAGTGTTTCTAGTTCCCTGGTGGTTAATTTACCCAGGCTTCTAGGAAATACTAGTTTCTCTACATCGGCTGCACGTTTGTAAAGACTTTTGACTATTACATCATCGAAGGCTTTAGGAAATAGCCGGAATAAGGTACGACCAATACCTACATAGGTGTTAACAGCAGCAGGATAAACAAAAGCTATTTCGCCATTTTTTCCTAGTGGTTTGGGTGTAAAATAACTACCAATGGGCGTTAGCCAATCTTTGCCATTTGCAAAGGCATTAGTTACACCTTTTTTGGCTGAGTTGATTTCTTTGAGTAGTTCTTTTTGGGTGCGTCCGGTGATAGATAGAGTATATTTTGCATCAGGATTTTGCTGAAATTTAATAAATGTTTGACTGGCAGTTGTTTTCAAACATTCAGCATTTTCAATTGCTTGTTGCAAGTGATCCAGCGCGGAGAATAAGCTAGACTGATCATCACCAGCGATAGGGAAAAGATTAAATGGTCTTGACTCTAAATATCTACTGCTGCGTTCTTCTTGTTGGGTTTCTTCTGATAAAATAACGTGAGCAAATGAACCGTCACAACCAATACTATTAATGGCTGAAATTCTGCATTTGACTTCTTTTTGCAAAAACCAAGGTCTGGACTCGGTAGCGACATAGAAAGGGCTTCCTTCCCATAGTTGCGGTGTTTTTACACCAGACCAGTTGGGGGTTGCAGGTATATATTTATAGTAAAGACTCAGGGCAGTTTTGATTAAACTGGCTATTCCTGAAGCAACGAAAGTATGACCAATATTGGCTTTGATGCTACCAATAGCACAGTGCAAACCATCACCAACGGGGGGATAAGCTTGGAGAATACCGTTAATTTCGGCTTCGTCTTCGTGGGGAATACCACTACCGCAGACTTCTAAATAGTTGACTTCTGTGGGTTGAATTCCTGCTTGTTGAAATGCCTGTTTACAGACTTGGTTGATTGTCTCACTATCTATGGCCATTGAGGAAGATTGACCGATACTGATACCATCAATTACTGCATAGATGCGTTGATTATTTTGCAATGCTGTATCATGTCTTTGCAAAACTACTGCACCTGCACCTTCTCCTACATTCCAACCTTCGGCTTTTTGGTCAAAACTTAAGGTATTTATCCCTGTATTTATGTTGCTAAATTGACTGCGAAGTAAAACGTTTTCTACACCACCAGCTAAGTCAACTGCACCAATCACTACTGCTTCCACCTCCCCGGTAGCTAGTAGCATTTGTGCTAATTCTAAGGCTTTAAAAGCTGCAGTTTCTACAGCACTAATAGTGAAGGAAGGTCCAGAGAAATTCCATAGAGAAGAAATGCGACTGGCCATAATGTTGCCGACATAACTGAGATATTCACCAATATCAACTTGGTGGTGAATACTATCTTTAACTATGGTTTCTAATTGGGTAATTTTTTCGGGTGATAAGGCAATTTCTGCCCCATTTAAACCGTCTTTAAGTTGCCAAGATGAATTCCACCGTTGTTGTAGCTGGTGTACAGATAATTCTGTATCTGCGGCAATAATTACGGCTACATTACTGTTAGGTTGAATTTTACCATCTTTGAGGGCGCGATCGCACACTTTTAATAATAACGTTTGCTGGGGGTTGAGTTTTTCAACTTCGTTGGGAGGGATTTTATAAGCTAAAGTGTCAACTTCAAATTCGGCAATGTACGCGCCGTTTGGTGCTGTTCCTGCTTCTAAACCATACCCTTGCAGTAACTTTTCTTGTTCATTGATACCATGCCATCTTTTTTCTGGCAAAGGAATAAAATGCTGTTTTCCGTCATATATACTGCTCTCAAAAGCATCTAATCCATTACATTCACCAAAAAAAGCATCCATGCCGACAATTGCCATTTTTGCGGTCTTATTTTCTTGAATACTCATTTGCTGACTTCCCCCTGTTCCAGAATTAAATGAGAGTTTGTTCCACCAAATCCAAATGCGCTTAAAGCTACGTGTTTAGTTCCTTTACTCGGCCAAGTTGTGGCGGTTCTGACAATGTTTTGAGGCGAAACCACATTATTTTCAGAACCCATAGGTTCACTGACATTAATGGTTGCTGGAATAACATTATGAGACATACTTAAAATCGTCTTTGTTATCCCCACCATGCCGGCAGCAACGAGTAAATGACCGACGTTATTTTTAGTTGAACCCACCAAAGGTGGGGCTTGGTTTTGACCAAAAAAGCCTTGAACAGAGTTAGATTCGGTGGTATCTCCTAACAGAGTGCCGGTAGCGTGACACTCTAAATAATCAATTGTTTGGGGGTCAAGTTCTGCCTCAGCATAAGCTCTTTGGTATGCAAGAGTTTGTCCTTGAGCATTAGGACTGAGGAGGTGCTTACCTTTACCATCATTAGATAAACCATTACCGCAAATTGTTGCTAAAATTTTGTCTCCATCTCTAACAGCATCACTGTATCTTTTGAGCATTACCATTCCTATGCCTTCGGAGGTAATTAACCCGCGTGATGCTTTATCAAGAGGACGACTAATGCCATTTTCTGGATATCCTTGAATACCCGAAAATAACATTCTTAAAAACAACGGGTCTGAGCAACTAATAGCACCAGCTAACATCACATCAGCTTTGCCAGATTGCAAATAATGGGATGCTAATTTAATGGCATAAAATGATGATGAACAGGCAGCATCTATACATAAATGAGTTCCAGAAAGCGCAAAGGCACGGGAAATTATGGCAGCAGGTAAACCAGAAACCATCGCATTATATGGTGATGCTTTGGCTGTGGTTAATGAACCACCTAAACGGAAATCTTTTTCCTGTAGAAGTTCACCAATAGCAGGTTCAATAGTTTGCTGATAAATGGGAGCAAACAATTGATTAGATGCTTTGGTTGGTAAAGCCAGAGTTCCTAAAATTACGCCACATTTTGAGAGTGCAGATTCATTTCCCCAATAGCCACTGTTAACAATTGCTTGTTTAGCTGCATACAGTGACCATTTAAATGTATTATCTAAGCTTTGTACAAATTCCGCAGGTAAATTGTACTCGCTAGGATTAAAATCAAAGTTCCGAATAAATCCACCTTTGAGAAAGTAGAATTTTTCCGGTTTGCCTTTGGTAGAATCGTAGAATATGCTAGGATCTAAACCTAAATCGGCTACGCTAATATCAGAGGTTGAGTCTTTTTCTTTGCTGAGATTCTGCCAAAATTGTTCAGGATTATTGGCATCTGGAAAGAGGCATGATAATCCAATGATGGCTATTTTTTCCACTGTTGAAATCCTCGTTGGGGTAGAAGGGAAAGAAGTAAGTTTCTCACGCAGAGGCGCAGAGAGAGAGATTTTTACTTCTTTTCCCAAGTCTTTTAGGATTTACGCGATTCCCCCAAACGTGGTTATTAGTTGTTGTAGGTTGGGTTGACGTAAGGAAACCCAACATGAGAAAAATCAAAATTTTGGTGATGTTTTTGGGTTGCGCTGTCGCTTAACCCAACCTACAATTTTTGTCTCTTGGTTACTTCTTGTTTAACATTTTCATTGGCCAAATTACTGCTTTTGCACCTAAGATACGTGAGTATATTCTTCCTTCACGACTGTGCAGAATAAAATTAGCAGTTGCTCCAGTATCTGTCTTATTTTCGATTTCACAAGATACATAAAAGGGTGAGTTACAAGGTACAGCTAAAAATTGTTCGGAATATGTTAATTGTCCTGGCAAACATACTTCTTGATGACAGTGATTTAACCAAATCCAAAGTGATTGTGTACTGATGTCGGTTGTATAAGGATTGTGCCATTTTACAGGGAATTGTCCTTGTTGTTGTGCGGAGATTTCTTGCCAACAACACTCGACTGTTATTTTGTGAGAGTTAACATTTAATACTCTGGTGATTTCCTGAAATGCTGGCCCATGAAATAAGGATGAATCCCCATTTTGATAAAATCCTTTACCTGTAGTAGTAATGATATTATCTTCTACCAGATTCATTGCTTCATATATGGGTGCTTCTGGCATTTTTCCCACTACCTTGACGATAGCAGAGAAGTGATAATGAGTTTTACCTTGAGGGTTTTTACTCAATATCTTGGCTTGAAATTCAATATATTCACCATTGGCTTTGGAGAGTTCTTGAATTTCTAGAATATATTCATCTGCGAGAGTTGCATTAAAGGTAATTCCTTTCAAAACCTTAAATTCTCTACAATTTAAGTAGCGATAACCTGGATAAATCTCTTCACAAGCATGAATCATCCAAGACATAGCACAGGTGGCTGGTAATACTTGCGCCCCGGCTATGGTATGATCATACAAAAAGGGGTTTTCTGCTAATGTCATCCGTCGTCTAATGCGATGACTTTTTAGCTCTGGTTCTAATGGTGTTGGTGGTAGATTCATGGGACTACCTATCACAACTTGAGAAGAATTTTGATAGGCTGGATGTAGTTCATTAACTAACATTTGTGTGCCTATTTCTACAGGAATAATATCAATTCCTCTTTCGGCAAATGCTTTTTTTAGTTGTGGTGTTACCATACCACTATCCCAACCACCCCAATTAATTGCAACTACATGAGATTGCGGATAATTTTTCTTAAATTGGTGGGCTGATTTATTGAGAATTTCGTTAGCTATGGCATAATCACTTTGTCCAATATTCCCATAAAAACCAGTCACGGAAGAAAACAAAACTAAATGCTGTAATTGCTGAGGATTAATACTATTAAGGAGATTTTGTAATCCTTGCACTTTGGCAGTGTAAACCTTTTCAAAATCTTCAGATGTTTTCTTCTCAATTAACTTATCAGCTAAGTTACCCGCACCGTGAATAATGCCTGTAATGTGACCAAACTTCTGAGCAACCGCATGAAGTTTTTCTTTCAATGCTAATGTATCAGTCACATCAACGCTAATATATTCAGCCTTTGCACCTGCTGCTTGAATTGCTGCTAAAGTCTGCTTAATTTCCCGACTGGAATTAATTTCATTAAATATCTTCTGCACCATCATGGGTGTTGGTTTCTCACCTTGAGAAATCAAATTTTCCATGATGCGTTTTTTCAAGGCTGCATCTTCTAAACAATCACGTGCATATTCTGGTTCTGGAGTGATTTCGGAACGACCTAAGAGAATGAATTTACAAGGGTGATGTTGTGCTAATTTAATTGTGCATTGTGCAGTGATTCCCTTTGCTCCACCACTGACAACGAAGACAGATGATGGATTAACTTGAAGTGTTGCTGTCATAATTCAACTTTATAATTGATTCTGTGTTGATGAATAAATTTATGATTTTTTCACGCAGAGGCGCAGAGGCGCAGAGAGAAGAAAGGAAGGAAGACGCGAAACACAATTTTTGTGTGGTGGGCATTGCCCACCTTACAAATTACTCGGCTTCAGCTATGAGTGTGACTCGTCCTTGGGAGCTATAACCAACTTCACCGATATATCTGTTAGAATCATGCAATTCTGCTACAATATATTCTGCTGATTGGTGCGGGTCTAAGGTTGGGTTTAAATCAATTGCTCTGAAGAAAACTTTTGGCCATTCCCATCGCAAACTCTTGGTTAGTCCAAATAATCCTGCACCGATAATTCCGAAGTTTTCTGTGTGGTCTAATCCAAATGCACCGTCGAAATGGGCAACTGTGCAGAAGCTGACTCTTCCTTCTAAATTAGCGGCTGTGTTGAGCGATTGTTTGAGATGTTTCGCCATCAAAAATACTTGTTTGACAATCGCTTTTTCTGCTTCTAAATAGGAAGTTTGATTTGGGTTTGCGGTTGTGAATTGTGGATGTAGGTGAATGAATGCCCCAATCTTGCCGTGTTGAATGGTGATACTCTGTAATAGTAATTGCAGATGTTCTTCACTCATGTTTGCCAAGGTGATGCGGGTAACGCCTGTTGGTAATGGCAATTGTTCTGCAACTAATGATTGGGGGAAACTTAAAACTACTACTTTCCAACCTTGTTCGCTGAGTGCATGAGCTAGTTTGCTGGTGGTGAGGGAACCATCATCGGTGATTAAACCAATGTGTCCCTCTGGTAGTTTGCATTCCCAAAAATCTGGTCGGGGTAAGGTTTTTAGTTGTACCGGACGACGGGGGAGGTTTGGGTCTGCTGGTGGTGGAGGGGTTAAGTCCACCACTTCTTTTATTTGCTCAAAATCAAGCTTTTTTTTTTCACCTCCCACCAGCTTCTGGAGGTAGTTAACTATTTGTCCAATTGTCCGCAGGTCGCCTAATTCTTCTATATTTGGTTTGGGTAAGTCGGGGTATGCTTCTTGCATCGCTCCCAGAATTTCTACCCGTTTGATGGAGTCTATCCCTAAGTCGGCTTCCATGTCCATGTCTAGTTCTAGCATCTCGACTGGGTAGCCTGTTTTTTCACTGGTGATGTTTAACAGGGTTTGACCTAAATCTGCATAGTCGTTGCTGTCTTCTGGGGGTTGGGGACTGGGTACTAGGGACTGAGGACTGGGAAGTGGGGACTGGGGAATGATGATTAACTCTTGTGTTACTTCCTCTGTCACCTCTATGACTTCTTCTGTCACCTGTAAGCTGTCACCTGTCACCTGTTTTTGCAGATACTCAACAACTTGACCGATGGTGCGTTTTTCTGCGAGTTCTTCTAAGTTTGGTTTGGGTAGGTCGGGGTATAATTCTTGCAATCCTCCCAGAATTTCTACCCGTTTAATGGAATCAATTCCTAAGTCGGCTTCCATGTCCATGTCGTATTCGAGCATTTCTATGGGATAGCCTGTTTTTTCGCTGGTGATGGTGAGGAGGTTTTTACCTATTTCCTGAATATTAATGCTGGGACTAGAAGAGATTGTGGGAATAAATTCGTCTTTCTCCTCTGCTCCTCTGCTCCCCTGCTCCTCTGCTATTATTTGGGGGATAGGTTCTGCAATTTTAGGAATAGAAGGAACAACCGATTCTATTACTGGTTCTATTGCTGGTGCTTGGGTTTCTACAATTTTGGCGGTGGGAGGAACAACTGTTTCTGTAATAGTTGGTTCTGGGCTGGGGGGCATTAATTCCCGCAGACTGTTGGTGTGTGTTTCGGTGAATTGGGGGGGAATTACAGGTTGAGTTGTTTCTGCGTCAGCAATGAGTAGAGAATATTCTTGTTGAATGAGTTGGAAAAAGTTTTTGGTGTATTCTACTTGTTCACGCAGGTATTGTTCATGAATGCGGAGGGTTTCACTTTGTTGGCTGTGAAACTGCATCATGCTCCGCTCGAAAGTTTCCATGACAACTTGTTTGAGTTGGGCGGTTTCTGAAGGTTTACTATTAATAAATAATGTGTTCTGTTGTTGCATCAGTTGGAAAAATGTTTTGGCATATTCCATTTGATGGTTCAGATATGTGCCGTGAATGTGTAGGTTATCACTTTGGTTTTCTTGAAACTGGTTCAGGAGGTTTTCTAAACTTTCCAGAACCTGGTGGAAGTTGTGATTTTTATCTGGTGTTTCCATTTTCCCTCCTGGACGTTCTGCGATTGCATAAAGGGCTGTAGGTAATAATTCTTTGGTTGTTTGATTTGCAGGTGTGGCAGAATTCATCTGAGGCTGATGTAAGGAAGTAACTACTGGGGTTTTCTTGTGTCCGTTGCCGTTGCTGTTGTGTCCGTTAGTAGCAGGAATTACGGGAGTTGTAGGAGTTACAGAATTTGGAACTTCTAATTTTTGAGGTTCTTGAATTTCTAAAGTTCTAGACTCCTGAATTCCTTTAATTTGGAAACCATCTTGCAATGCTTCAGCGAAAGCATTTTTAGTTTTTTCAGAAACGTAGTTAATGCCTCTTAATTTGACGTTTAAGGCTTTTTTGGTTTCAATTGCGGGTATGGCTGCTGGTAGTTGGTAAGGATCTAGATTACTCAAATTCATACCAATAACGCGCAGTTGTATTGCTGCTTCTTTCAGAGAGCGATCGCTGTTTTTCTGGGTGCTGGGATTGAGTGATACTGTAATGTGAGGGCGATCGCCTAAAGTATCTTTGACCAGGTTGCTAAGAATTCGTTTTGGTCCAAATTCTACGAAGCAGTAACCACCAGCAGCGTAGATGTTTTCAATCTCTTGCTTGAACAGGACTGAACTAGAAAGGTGTCCTTCCAGAACTCTTTGAATTCCTGATGGTTCTTGGGGATATTGTTTACCGGTGACGTTGCTGAAAACAGGAACTTTGGGATTTTGGAACTCTACAGATTTAGTAGCGATCGCAAATGATTTTTGAGCAAATGCAATTAAAGGTGTATGGAAAGCAGCGGAAACTGGTAACAATACCGCCCCATATCCTAACTCTTGAAACTTCTGCTGGATCTTCTTAATTTCACCAGTTGGACCAGCCAAAACAACTTGCGTGGGAGAATTAAAATTAGCGATCGCAACCTGGGGAAAATTCCGCAGCACCGCTTCCACTTTATTAATATCTTCCTTCACCGCTAACATACTACCCGCGTCATGGTCTGGATCTTTCGGTGCAGCCATCGCTTGACCTCTAGACTTAACCAAGAACAAATAATCCTCCTCAGTCAGCACTCCCGCAGCCCACAAAGCTGTCAATTCACCAAAACTATGTCCAGCGGCAAAATCTGACTTAAACCCAGCTTGTTGGAAGATAGAATACAAACCGGCACTAAATACCCCAATTGCAGGTTGAGCATATTCTGTTCTTTGCAAAGCTGCAATTTGAGCAGTTTTTTCTGCTTCCTCAAAAGTCGGACGGGGGAAAACAATTTCCGAAACAGGCTGCAAATTATCTTGAATTAACAGACTATCCATCAACCCATACAAACGTCGCAAAGCCGGGAAATTCATCACCGCTTCTCTACCCATTTCTAGGTATTGAGAACCTTGTCCAGAGAATAAAGCAACAACTTTTCCTCCTACTTCCATCCCAGAAGAACGGTAATAAATACCTTGAGGATGTTCCCAAGAAACTGCTGAAGGCTTATTTTTCAGCAAATCAATACTAACTTTGAGTAACTTACAAGTCTCTTGCAGATTTTCAGCTACAAACCCAATTCTCGCCGCAGTTTTGGGAATAGTTAAAGATTTCGATTCTTGAACTAATTGAGAGTAATGTCTTTCTCCCTCGTTAGATTGCAAATTATTGAAAGTCGCTTCTAACTTGTTGATTAATTCACTGGGATTGGCAGCAAATAATAACATTTCACTCGCCGCATTATGTAAACGATAAGCCTGTTGTTGTTCTGCTTCGTATTCTTCCAAAACAACGTGATAATTAGTGCCACCAAACCCAAAGGAACTTACACCAGCCCGTCTTGGCGCTTCACCTTCTGCACGAATCCAAGGTCTAGTTTCCGTGTTCAAATAAAACGAAGAATTTTGAATATCGAGCTTAGGATTTGGCTCAGTAATATTGATAGTTGGCGGTAAAATCTTGTGATGTAGCGCCAGAGCAGTTTTAATTAAACTTGCTGCACCTGCGGCGGCTTTGGTATGTCCAATTTGAGATTTTACACTACCTAAAGCAATATGCTGTTTTTTGTCATCATATTGACTAAAGAAATCTCGTAAAGATCCGAATTCTGTGGGATCTCCAGCCATTGTTCCTGTACCATGTGCTTCCATCAAGCCCACAGTTGCAGGAGAAAAACCAGCATCATTATAAGCACGTTCTAGGGCTTTAACTTGTCCTTCTTTGCGAGGAGCGTAAATACTCTTGTAGCGGCCATCGCTAGAAGTGCCAATACCTTTGATAACTGCATAGATTTTATCACCATCTCGTTCCGCATCTTCGAGACGTTTAAGAACAATCATGCCGATACCTTCACCTAACATCATCCCATCAGATTTAGCATCGAAAGGTTTGACGTTTTCGCTAGGAGTAACAGCAGGAGTTTTACTAAAAGAAATGTAAGCCATGATGGTGTTATCGGTATCAACACCACCGGTTAGCATCATATCGCTACGATACTCAATTAGCTCACTAATTGCCATTTTTAAAGCACCGAATGAACTAGCACAAGCTGCATCAACTACACAGTTCATTCCGCCAAAATTCAAGCGGTTGGCAATTCTTCCCGCAACCACATTAGCCAACATTCCAGGGAAAGCATTTTCATCCCATTTAATGTATGCACTTTTAATTTTCTCCACGATTTTCTGAGTATCTTCATCAGATAAACCGCTGCTTTTGAGGACTTTTTCCCAAACAGGATATTCTAATCGGGCAGATAATGGCATCCCTAGCTGTTTAGCCATTGCTACGCCTAAAATTACCCCCACATTCTCGCGGCTAAATTCACGAGATTGGCCATAACCCGCATCTTCCATTGCTTCTTTCGCAACTACTAAACTTAACAGTTGCGATACATCCGTAACTTCTAAAATGCTGGGAGGAATACCAAATTCCATCGGGTTAAAATCTACTTCGGGGATAAATCCACCGCGTTTACAATAGGTTTTATCCTCTGGTGTTCTGGGGTTGGGATCATAGTAATCTTTAATGCTCCAATGGGTATCAGGAACATCGGTAATACAATCAATTTTGTTAACAATATTCGCCCAGTATTGCCTTAAGTTTCTGGCTTGTGGTAATAGAGAAGCCATGCCGACAATTGCAATGGGATTTTGTTGCAGTTGTCTGTTAATTTTGTGAGTTGACATTTGATTTTCTGACTTCATTTTTTTTCCCTCTATAAACCTAATCAAATCCTTTTCACAACTGTTAACGAGGCTCTCTAACTCTGCCAAGGCAGTATCAATTGAATCAGCAGATATCATGGCATGGAGTAATCTTGAGGACTGTGGATTGTTTAGCTACAGGAATTGCTGTCGCTTACACATAAATAATGAAGCTATTTCTTCTTACCAGTATTAGTAGCTGCATAAGAAATCAGGCTTTTTCATCCATCAACACCACACGGTAAATACTGCCTTGATTCCACATCTAAATAATTGCCATTATTGGTGTATTGATGCAATTTAGTAACACTGAATTCAGGAAAAAATACTATACAAGGTTATCTTTCCTTTTTTTGTTTTCTCAGAGCCTTTATGAGTAAATACTGGGGCATATTAGAAAGGTAAATTTTGTCCACAGCATTTAGGAAACTTTATACAAAGGACTCTAGATATTGTAGAAACTGGTAAAATATTCTGAACGTGCTTTAGGTACTAAACTGGTGAATTGCATCCCATTGTCAGGGTAAATATTTTGGGCGTTTTTATCCCACTGAAGGGAAACTGAAAAGTAGGGATGAAATTAGAAATGTGTTTTTTCCTTGCCCCATTTGGATGATCTAGCTGCAATACAGAAACGCAATTAGTGTGAATCATAACGTTCTGTCTCTTGATAAATACCATAGCCAGTTTCACCGTCCAGGATAATCTATTTTATGCGATTCAAGCAATAAAAGCTGCCAAGCTCGTTACAGAAAGAACACAACCTTGAATCTAAATTCATACCAAGTGAAAAAATACTTAAACGAGTTGATGGGGTGAATAACAGTGGCTAGGTTATAGTATTTTTTCCTTTTCACGCTTAATTAATTGACTGATGCCTTGCTGCTTTTAAATATTGAATTATTACAAAGATTAGCACACTTTATAGAAATTGAATAGTTCATTTAAAGTAAGTTTATAAAAAATATTTTTGGTTCAGAAACTCACTTGGAAATACTCAACCCGTATAATCGTATAATCTTTGACTAAAATTTGTGCCGCAAGGGTTTTGGTGTTTAGGTGTTATCCAATCTTTTTACCTAGAGCTATGAATATTTGTAGAGAAACTGTCTATTAAGTCACAAATCATTAAATACACATTTTGTTGTTTTGAACATAAATATCTTTTTTTCAGAGAAACATCATAATTCAGCTTTAGTATTTGATGAATTTTTAAGATAACTTATTTTGTTACTCAAAGTGGTTATTTATAAAGCAAATATTAATTTAGTGAATGTAATAGAATCAACACAAATGCCTGACTCCAAGCTTCGCGAATGGGTGAATGTGTGATGAAATCTGCACATTTTTACTTGAAAAAGCCTTATCTGATAAGGGAAATACAGATTTAATAGTTAATTTATGAGCTTTTAAAGGAATGGTCTATATAAAACACATATTTTCAGTTATGTTTTTGAGTTCCAATTTGGTTGTTAATGTCAAGAGAATTAGTTATATTTTATTTGTTGACAAAATCAAATACTTTTGGCAGAATTGAATTTAAGTTTATTCAGTTTTTCCGGTTCATTGCATCAGAGATTCAATATATCTGGAAACCAATATCTTTAGTAAGCGTTATTGTATTTTTCGCTACTTCATGAAACGCCAATTAAGGATAAAACTGAGGAAAATTGGAAGTAATATCATTGTTGATTTTGCCGTTCATCTTGTAATCTTTAGCGGCTACAAAATCTGAAAACAATTCATACAAAACTAATTAGGCTTGTCCACTGCCTGGGAGTAAAACTATGGGGGATAAGTTCTCTTAGGTAATTTGCGGTATTAAGACTATCCCTGTTCAGAAAATAATGGGAATAAAAATATGGCAGTAAACAAAGAAAGCCAATTATTGAAAAGAGCCTCTAGGAAGTGGAAAATAATTTTAGCAGCTTCCCTTGCTTTAGCTACTGGTTTAGCATCTTTCTACAGTTTTTCTCAATTGAAGGTAAAACCTAATTCTCCGGTTCCATCTTCTGGAGTCAACTCTCCCAAAGCAACTCCTGTAAAAGTTGCTGTAACGGCTTTAGGACGTTTGCAACCACAAGGCAAAATTACTTATTTATCTGCTCCCAATTCCGTCAACGGTGTGCGTGTAGAAAAACTGTTGGTAGCTGAAGGAGACGAAGTAAACGCGGGACAAGTATTAGCTTATTTAGAAGACTATGCTCGTTCTCAAGCTGCTATTAAACAAGCTTTTGATAAGTTACTAGTTGCTAAAGCTAAACTTGCACAGGTAAAATCTGGAGCAAAACCCGGTGATATCAATGCTCAAAAAGCAACAATTACTCGTTTAGATTCACAATTAAAAGGTGAAGTTGCTGCTCAAACAGCGACAATTAACCGCATTCAAGCGGAAGTAGATAATGCTCAAAAAGAGAGCGATCGCTATCAGCAATTGTACAAAGATGGTGCAATTTCAGCTTCCATCTCCGATACTAAAGCCTTGCAACTCAAGACAACACAACAACAATTAACAGAAGCTAAAGCTACTCTTCTACGAATTCAAAACACCTTACAAAATCAAATTCAGGAAGCAAAAGCTAGACTCAACAGCATTGCAGAAGTACGTAATGTCGATGTTGCGTTAGCAGAAAGTGAAGTCAAGAGTGCTGAAACTGCTATTCAACAAGCCAAAGCAGACTACGATTTAACTTACATCAAATCCCCCATAGATGCCAGAATTTTGAAAATTCATACCAAAAATGGTGAAGTAATCGCTAATTCTGGCTTTGCTGAACTTGGTAAAACTTCAAACATGAATGTAATTGCTGAAGTTTATCAAACCGATATTCAAAAAGTGCGTGTTGGTCAAAAAGCGATCATCACTAGTCCTGCATTTTCTGAAAAATTACAAGGAACAGTCAGGGAAATTGGTTGGCAAGTTGACAAACAAAGAATCTTTAGTATTAACCCCACTTCAGATACAGATCGCAGAATTGTTGAAGTAAAAATATCCATTGATAATCCTGCTGATAGCAAAAAGGTATCTCGCTTAACTAACTTGCAGGTAGATGTTGCTATTCAAATCTAGTCATTAGTAGGTGACAGTTATTAATTATCCTTACCCATTACTAATGACTAATAACTAATGACTAAATATATGAATGTAAAAATTCCTTTAGCATGGCTACAGTTAGCCCAGCAAAAAGTCCGTTTTGTCGTAGCTGTAGCTGGTATTGCCTTTATTGTGCTGCTAATGTTCATTCAACTTGGTTTCCAAGATGCACTTTATTCTAGTGCTACAGCAGTACATCAGAATCTCAAAGGTGATTTATTTTTAGTCAGTTCTCAATATAAATCTTTGACTTCTAATCAAAGCTTTTCTCGAAATCGTTTATACCAAACATTAGGGTTTAATGGTGTCGAGTCAGTTAGCCCTATGTATTTGCAATTTGCAAAATTAAAAAATCCTGCTACTGGCGAAAAATATTCAATCTATGTAATTGGTTTCGATCCGGGGAAACCAGTAATGAATATCCCAGAAGTCGAGCAGAATTTAGATAAGCTGAAAATTCCTGATGTCATGTTATTTGATAGGGATTCTCGACCAGAATTCGGTCCAATAGCAGCAAAATTTGATCAGGGAAATACAGAACAAACAATTGAAATCTTTTCCTTCGATTCTCTGCAAGGTTATCGAGTCAGAGTAGGTGGTTTATTCAGTTTAGGCCCTTCCTTTGGTGTAGATGGAAATTTAATTGTTAGTGACTCAACTTTCTTAAGAATCAATCCTAATATCCGTCCTGCAGAAAATATAGATGTAGGTATTATTAAACTCGAACCAGGTGTTGATCCAAATCAGGTTTTAAAAAATTTGCAGGCAAATTTACCTAATGACGTACAGATTTTTACTCGTCCACAATTTATTAATTTTGAAAAACAATATTGGGCCGCCAGAACACCCATTGGTTTCATTCTGAACTTGATGTTAACAATGGCTTCTGTAGTCGGTGTAGTTATTGTCTATCAAATTCTTTACAGCAACATTGCTACTCAATTTATTGCCTACGCAACCTTAAAAGCTATCGGTTATGCCAACGGTTATTTATTAAATGTGGTTTTTCAACAGGCATTAATATTGGCTTTATTAGCTTATATACCAGGATTTATTGGTTCAGTTGCTTTATATGACTTTGCTATGCAAGCAACTAAATTACCCATCGTCATGACTTCTAATAATGCCCTAATTGTCTTAACCTCTACCGTTTTAATTTGCATAACTTCTGGAGCATTAGCCATTAATAAACTTCGCTCCGCAGATCCGGCTGATATTTTCTAAGCAATCTGGATCAAATTCAGAAATTCAAGTCAACATATTTACTAATCAATACTATGAACCTCAACAACAAAACTATTCTCATCACTGGAATTGACGAATTTATCGGCTTACGTGCAGCAGAGTTAGCTATAGCTCAAGGAATGAAAGTACGTGGTTTACAAACTTCTTCAGCACAGGATAAAAACCTACAAAATTTAGGAATTGAAATTATAGTTGGTAGCATCACTGACGAGAAAATTGCCCAAAAAGCTTGTCAGGGAGTAGACATTATTTTACACACCGCTCAACTGGCAGAAGAAGCTGGAGAACTTAAGCATTTTCGGGAAATCAATGTTAATGGTAGCTTGAATATAGCTAAAGCCGCAAAAGCAGCTGGTGTAAAAACCTTTGTACATCTTTCTACAGTCTTAGTTTATGGCTTCAACTATGCCAATAATATTACAGAAATCGGTGCAGTTTCTGGGGATAATAATTCCTACTGTCAAACAAAAATTGAAGCAGAAACAGAAGTTTTAAAACTGAATTCACCTCCAGATTTTGGAGTAATAATCATTCGGGCAGGAGATGTTTATGGACCAGGAAGTATTCCTTGGATAGTGCGCCCAGTATTGATGATGCGACAAAAATTATTTGCCTATGCGAATGATGGTAAGGGTGTGATGAATCACTTGTATGTCGATAATTTAATTGATGCCATCTTTTTAGCTATAGAAAAAGAAACCTATGGCGAAGTTTTTAATGTTACAGATGGGGAAGAAACATCCTGGAAAGACTACTTCATTCACTTAGCAGCAATGGAAGGTTTACCTGCTCCCATGTCTCTGCCTAAAGAGGAAATGAAGTTATTCTTACGAGTGCGTAACCAGGGACAAAAACTGTTTCGGAAAAAAGCCGATATTCTCCCCGAATCTGTAGACTTCATGAGTCGTCCTTATTCTTATTCTATTGCTAAAGCTACAAGTTTATTAAATTATAAACCCAAAATTGACCTCGAAGAAGGCATGAAGCGCACTCATCAATGGTTGCAAAAAACTGACATTCAAAAATTGATGAAATAGTAGGACTAGGATAAGTTTGTGGGGAATAGCGTATGTATAAATCTCGACCTCAATTAAGTATTGGACTACCTGTATACAACGGCGAAAAATTTCTTCAAGCATCTCTAGATGCTCTGTTAAATCAGACTTTTAGTGATTTTGAATTAATTATCTCAGATAATGCTTCTACAGATAATACTGAAGAAATTTGTAGAAATTATGCCGCAGAAGATCAACGGATTCGTTACTATCGCAATTCTAGTAATATCGGTTGTGCTTGTAATTTCAATCGTGTTTTTAAGTTGTCTAATGGTGAATACTTTAAATGGGCAGCTTATGATGATTTACACGCTCCTGATTTTCTCAGTAAATGTATACAGGTACTTGAGGAAAATCCTAATTATATCTTATGCCATTCTCACACATCGTTTATTGATCACCAGGGTGAGTTTCTCCAACACTATGATATTAAACTCAATACTAATTCAGAAAAACCACAAGTCAGGTTTGATGAATTACTAACTAAACATCTGTGTTATCAAATGTATGGTGTAATTCGCCAAAGTGCCTTAAAAAAAATCCCTCTTATGGGTGGTTACGGTAATGCAGATGGAATTTTACTATTAAGGCTGTCCATAATTGGACAATTTTATGAAATTCCCGAACATTTATTTTTTGCCAGGATTCATCCCCAGCAATCTCTGAGTATGTTTTTTCCCCATTACCTATCATTTACTCACAAAAATCCTCAATATTCATTAGATATGTTACCAGATTTCTATGAGTATTCTGTGTGGTTTGATTCAGCTAATAAGGGGAAGATTTTATTTCCTCATTGGCGAATATTTAAAGAATATTTACTTTCAATTAATCAAAGTCAACTGAATTTGTATGAGCAACTATTGTGTTATTTTAGTGTTGCTAAAAAGCTGGCTGGTACAGAATCTTTATTAATTAAAGATTTGTGGTTAGCAGCCAAAATGTTGAAATTGCAAAAATTAGCAACAAAGGATGCTTTAAGTTGAGCTAATTAATATTTAATCAATCATATCTAGCCGCTTATGTTGAAAATATCTCGTGTTTCTTATCTATTGTTCGCGACTTTGTTAAGCTTCAGTTGTGCTAACACTGTTCATGCAGAACCAACCACAGCATTAACTGTAGTCGTGAATGGTATACGTCACAAAACAGGTGAAATTTGTTTCAGAATTTACGATTCTGAAAAAGGATTTCCTCTGAGTAATTCTAGTGAAGTTCAAAGTGGCTGCACTAAAATTTCTGGTAGTTCTGTTAAGAAGGTATTTTCGGGTTTGAAACCTGGTACTTATGCTGTTGCATTAGTTGACGATCAAAATGGCGATCACAAACTCAATAAAGACTTTTTTGGCATTCCCAAAGAAGGTTTTGGAATTTCCAGAAATCCCATTGTTTCCATCCAAACTGGTACACCAACATTCCGCAATGCCAGCTTTAAAATGAGCAAAAATACAACTATCAATATCACCATGAAATATTCTCTTGATCCCTAGAGAATAGGTGACAGGTGACAGTTACAGGTTACAGGGAAGGGTTTGACAAATAACAACTGACAACTGACAACTGACAACTGACAATAAATTTCATGGAAGATGTGACTACATTTCTGTCTAAGTCTTTGATAGGTTGGCTGGTTATGCAGGTATGTTTCACGCTGATCTTTTTATGGTATCTGCGTTCATACAAACAACCATTACTATCAGATAACCAGTTACCCAAAACGGCAGTAATTCTTTGTTTACGAGGTGCTGATCCGTTTTTACCTAATTGTGTGCGATCGCTGTTAAAACAAAACTACCCACAGTACGATTTAAAGGTGATCGTAGATAGTCCAGAAGATCCAGCTTTTAAAGTTGCCAAGGAAGTAATAACTGAAATTGGTGCAACTAATTTTCAAATTAGCACCTTGAGAACAGTACGCCACAATTGTAGTCTCAAATGCAGTTCTTTAGTACAAGCAGTTTCCGATTTAGATGACTCTTACCAAGTAGTTGCATTAGTAGATGCTGATACCATAGTTCATGCTAATTGGTTAAGAGAATTAGTTAGTCCTCTCATCGATGAAAAAGTAGGACTAACAACAGGAAACCGTTGGTATGTACCTACAGGTAAATATTGGGGTTCTTTGGTACGCTACGCCGGCAATGTCTCTACCGTGGTGCAAATGTTCCTATTTCAAGTTCCTTGGGGTGGTAGTTTAGCAATTAAAAAAGAAGTGCTGCACCAAACAGAACTACTTGAGAAATGGGGAGAAGCTTTTGGTGACGATATGCTCATGCACAAAGTCCTCAAAAAGCAGGGATGGCGGATTAAATTTGTCCCTTCTTTGTTAATGGTTAACCGGGAAGAAAGCGATTTACCCAGTTTGTTGACATCTCTCAAACGCTTAATACTTTGTTACCGACTTTATCACCCAAATTGGTTGGCTTTAGTCAGTGATGCTGTTTCCAGTATTTTCTTTCCCACTGTCACCATCGTATTAGCTTTAGGATTGTTGTTAGCAACAGAATGGAATACGGCATTTTCCTTATTTAAATCCTATAGCATCTACACAATTGGATTACTTTTGTTGATGCTAGTCATGGAACTAGGAATACAAGAAGTAATTCGCTCTCAAGGTCAAGTGACTCCTCAAGTTTCACTAACTACAATCATGAAAATGTTGATTGCTATTCCTTTGACACAATGGGTTTATGGATTAGCAATGCTATCTTCCCTGTGGATGTCTACAGTCACATGGCGTGGTCTTACCTATCGAATTCAAAGTCCTTGGCATATTCGCTTAGTTGAATATCATCCTTATCAATGGTTAGACCAACCCATTGATCCCAAAATTTCTCTGTAATTTCATTCGGGCATTTTATTAATTATCAGAGCAAACATCTACAGTTTCATGAAATAGTTGCTGCGTAAATCCTAAACCCAGCACGTTCATGAAATAATTTACCTCAACCATGAAAAAACAACCTCTCCGCATCGCATTATTTACAGGCTTATATGCTCCTTTTTTAACAGGCGTATCAGTTGCCGTACATCAGCGAGTCCATTGGTTACTTGAACAAGGACACGAAGTTTTTCTCATTCATCCACAAATCAATAATCAGTACAGTAAACAAGTTGGGAATCGTCCCATGTCGGGACTAGAAGAACTACAATCTTTTCCCAACTTTTCATCTTATGCTTTCCCCACAGAACCGCTGATCTTCTATAAATCTCTACCCCAACCATTGAACTATCGACATTGGAGCGATACTCAATTACTAGAAAAGTTTCAGCCTGACATCATCGTAGTTGAAGAAGCAGCCCAGATGAGAGGGCTATACTCATTTTTCCTACAAGGTTATGGACGACCTGTAGGAGTTGATTACGCCAAACAAACTAAAACCCCGATTATCTCCGTTTTTCATACCGATATCGTCGCCTATATTCGATATTATTTAGGTGATGTATTATTCGGACTCCTGCGTCCCATTATTCCTCTTTTAGTTCAGCAGTTTAGTGAGGCTTATAACCTCAACTTATTCTCTTCTAAGGAACAACTATCTAAGTACGAAAAGCTGAAATGTCAACGTGGGGAATACCTTCCCTATCAAGGAATTAATTGCGAAAAATTTCATCCCCGCAACATCTGTTATGATCCAATTCCCAACGATAAAAGACCGACAATTTTATTTGTGGGACGTATCACCGCAGAAAAAAATGTTACTCAGCTTTTAGATGCTTATCCCTTGATTGCTGCTAAAATTCCAGATGTCCATTTAGTGATTGTGGGTAGCGGACCTTTAGATAAAGAAATTCATCGCCGCGCTCAAAATTTCCCAGGCAATGTGACTATTTGGGGTGAATCTCACGGTACAGAACTTTTGGGATGGTTTGCTAGAGCCGATGTTTTTATTAACCCTTCAGTTACGGAAAACTTCTGCACTACAAATAACGAAGCTTTAGCTTCTGGAACTCCTGTAGTTGCTGCTATTGCTCCCTCAACCGCTGAACAGGTAATAGTTGGTTATAATGGCTTTCTTGCTCAACCCAACAACGTCAAAGATTTTGCTGAAAAGATCATTACAATTTTAGAAAATCCGGATCTTAAAGCTCAATTATCTCAGCAAGCTCGCCCCTCTATCTTAGAATTTGATTGGTCAGTATGTAGCCGCAAGTTTGAAGATAGGCTCTACCAGTTAGTGGATATACCCCAAAAAGTTGAGTTGTCCTCATAATTATTATCGCTCATAGGTCAAAAAAAAGCCAATTTGGCTACATATCGGTGATTTTGTCTGGTAGAGTATTCAAGTAATTGACCTGTGGGCTTTTAGGTTGCAAGTTTGAGACCTTAGCAAACTTTGCCACAGTTTTATCAGTGGAGCTATGACCTACTCTAACTGATAATAGTGTTGGTATTGCCCTCAACTGTGCCTAAAAATCTTTAGACCTCATAAGTAATAACTTCTTATGGGGTCTTTCATTATCTAAGAGTCTGGAAATAAAAAAAATTCCAGACAAAATTAAAGTAATTTTGTCTGATGTTTTAATCATTTAACTTAAGCAATATATCAAGTTGAGATTTTTAGCAACTACTTAAAATACTAAATAAATATATTTGAGGTTTGAAAAACTGTGATTGCTCAGACATAATTCCTGGAGTTAGGTCTTAAGCGTTACATTCAAAAACTTGATTTTTTATATTTAGTCAGCAAAAATATAAATAAGTCTAACATCTTGTAGGCTCTCTTGGTGACAACTTAACCTTATCCAATGTCCACAGTCCGCACCTGCGGACTTTTTTTTAGAGCAACGAGGAGTCCAAGTAATACTGTTAATACTGTTCAGTTAAGATATTCAACTGATCATCTAGCTTGGGGAAAAGTTAAAGGGTAAATGTTTTTCTTACCCCTTGCAAAGTTAAATACACATCATTAATATTTCTAATCAAAATTAGATTATTAATAATATTTATTAATTAATTAAACAAAAACAGCTAATTTTCAGTCATCTTCAAAATTTTTGGACTGAATATTTGAGTCTTTCAGCAGTTTTGTGATATTTTACAGCGATTATGATAATTATCTTATGTATTTTTTGGTTAACTTTGTTAAAAAAAATTCAATATTTTTCAAAATATACATAATATCTATATTATACTAACTATTACAAAAATACCAAAAACACTGAGTTTGCTCAACGTAAATTCAGTAAATTTGCGGATAACTTACAAGGAAATAATGCGTAAAATAGAATCTAGGTGTAGTTTACGTTTAAATACCTAAATCCTAAATATTGCCGTTTAGCCAATCCCACTGTCATTAAAAATATCAACAGGGTGTAAAGTATTAAATAAATCATCTGCTCAATTATCTTTAGAATCACTTTTAATCAAGACTAAACAAGTGCTGTATAACAATAGTATAGGAAAACAAAGGGTGCTATTCATACCGTTGAGACTACATATGTTTCTGTCAATTTTCAGGGGATTACTGACTCCTGTGTGGATAATATTAGATTCTCTAGAGGCTGACTTATTGATTACAAGGAACAAAGTATGACCAACTCAGAACTCATAGAATCTCATAACTTACTGAATGAGTTTAAAACCTGTACTCAGTTTCAATACAATGGAAAATTAAATATTAAAAGTTCCAAAGGCCGTCAATGGGCTTTTTACTATCGCCTCGGACGGATAGTTTGGGCTACAGGTGGAACTCATCCCTTCCGACGCTGGCGTAGACAAATGGCTCAATATTGCCCCGATATCGACCTAGAGAAGATTCGCTGTCGAAGTGAGGATTTTGCCATCGATTACTGGGATTATAATATCTTGGATATCTTATACAAAAGACAGAAAATCCAACGAGAACAAATTCAAGCTATTGTCGAAAACACAATTGCAGAACTATTTTTTGATTTAGCGCAGGAAGTTGATTTTGCTTCTGTAAGTTGTAATCTAAGTCAGGAAGTGATATTAGATATGCCCATGAGCTTCACAAGTGCAGATATGTCAATCAAACATATGCAAGACTCATGGGCGATTTGGTCACAAGTCGGTTTGGCGAATGTTTCTCCTAACTCATCACCAGTCCTACGGAGACCAGAACAACTCCAACAAATGGTTAGTGCATCTGTATACAAAAACTTTGTCAATTTAATTAATGGCAAATACACTCTGCGAGAACTCGCTGTAAAAATGAAACAGGATGTGATGCCTGTTTCTCGTTCCTTACTTCCCTATATCCTCAAAGGAATCATTGAGTTAGTAGAATTACCTGACTTACCTCTACAAGTTACTGATGGAGACAATTCCAACTCCAGACAAACCAGAAATCGGATTCATCGCATTGCACCACTGATAGCTTGTGTTGATGATAGTCCTCTGGTGTGTAAAACGCTAGAGGATATTATTACCTCTAATGGACTGAGATTTACCAAAGTTCAAGATGCTATACAAGCTTTACCTGTTCTGATTCAAGACAAACCAGATTTAATTTTCTTGGATTTGATTATGCCTGTAGCCAGTGGTTATGAAATTTGCACTCAATTACGGCGCATTCCTGCTTTTGCTAATACACCAGTAATTATCTTAACTGGCAATGATGGTCTTTTGGATCGAGTGCGCGCCAAGGTAGTGGGTTCGACAGATTTTATCTCTAAACCAATAGTGGCTGATCGAGTCATGGGTGTAATACGTAAATATTTACCTGTACAGGCTAACTCAACTGTTAGAAATACGGCTAATTTAGAAGTTCCTAATTAGAGTGATGTTTACTTTGCACCGAGATATAATAGTTGATAAAATATACCTCTGATCGCAAAACAATTACAGCCAAATTGTTTTTTTCCTCAGTTGGCCTCATTCAGGATTTTTTAATTCACTTAAATCATGAACTTACATGATGTAAATTTATGTTGGTAAGTTTACTGATGGAAATATCTATACAATGATTCAAGATATAATGGCAACACAGACTAGTGTTATATTCATCTGTCTGAGTGTATACCTAAGTCTTTACTTCCAGGCTGAAAAAATAATTTAATAGGTAGTTCCCATGAGTACTGTTTTAGTAGTTGAAGATGGTTTGACTGATATGGAAATTATCAGCCGTTACTTGCGACAGGCAGGCTATTCTGTGATTTCTGCCACCAGCAGTGAAGAGGCACAACAAAAAATAGATGCGAATAAACCTGATGTTATATTGCTAGATGTAATTTTACCGGGTAAAAGCGGTTTTGAAATTTGTCGAGAACTACAAAATAACCCTAATACTAGCCAAATACCTGTGGTTTTCTGCTCTACTAAAAATAGTGAAGTAGATAAGATTTGGGGTAATATGTTGGGCGCTAAAGCTTACCTATCAAAACCAGTAGATAAGGAAGAATTAGAAAAGACTTTGAAAACATTGATCAACAAGTAAGTAGGTCGGTGTTAAAAATTGTCGTTATGACAAGGCAGGAGGCAGGAGGGAAGAGGTTTTTAGACAACGTTACTTTTTGTTACATACTTCTGTATTTTCGCGCCTTTCTACTTAGAAAATATTTCATTAAATCAAAAAAACAATAGTCACTATTTAAAATTGAGTTTTAATCATTAAATAGTGGCTAAAAAATTATCTAATAAAAAGGAAATTGACTTTGGAAACCAAACAGAAATTTTTAAGTTTTAATTTGGGAGAGAGAGATCAAGCAGTAATTTCGTTACAGCATATCACCGAGGTATTACGTATATCCTTAAGTGAAATTTGCGTAGTTCCACAGATGCCAAACTGCGTATTAGGTATTTATAGTTGGCGTGGCGAAATGCTGTGGTTGGTTGATTTAGAAGAAATGTTAGGTTATCCACCTCTTTTGCAAGGTTCAAATTTACTCACAAAAATGATGGCAATTGTGCTAGAAAACGAGGGTAAATATTTGGGGCTGATGGTGCGCCAATTGACCGATATTGAGTGGTTGGATACGCAGCAAATGAAGATTCCCTCTCCTGACCTATTTTATCCAGCAATGTCACCTTTTCTGCACGGATACATTACTAACGGTTCAGAGCAGATGATTTTCAATTTAGACGCTCTGGCAATTCTCCAATCACCAATGTGGGGTAGTCATAACTAACAAATTTTCTGGTAACAACTAAAAAAAATAGGTAATTTGCATCTTACCTACCATTGAATATTTTATGGATCACAACTGGAAATTGCTAGTAACTAAAAAATAAATTGAGGGGAAGCAAATGACAACTTTATATCAAAGTAATGAAGACCGAGGAAATATCTTTGCTGAAGTGGAAAAATCAGACAAAGAAAATGGCAGCACCTTAGAAAAATTTGCCCGCAATGATGTATCTACATCTAAGGCTATTTCTCAGGAATTTAAAGTCTGGCGGCAACGCTTTCAATACATAACAACGCAGATGGGTCAAGCCCCGGATCTGGATTCTTTACTAAAGATAACTGTAGCGCAAGTTAGGGATAAAATTGGTGGCGATCGCGCATTAATTTATCAATTTACTAACTCTGAAGCTGGTACAGTTTTAGCAGAATCAAGAACTACAGGTTGGACACCATCTTTAGGTGAGAATCTGCCCGCTATTTTGTTTGGATTATATACCAATCAAGATTATATTGAAGCCGTAGCAATTGACGATATTAATCAGATTCAAGTAACTCCCTATCAGAAACAACTACTGGATAAATTTCAAGTTACAGCTAGTTTAAGCCTGCCGATTCTGATAGATAGTAAAGTATGGGGTTTATTAGTAATCCATAGTTGTGGTTCAGAACGTCAATGGCAAGAGGCAGAAATTACTCTACTCTCGCAAATAACTACAGAAATTACCTACAGATTGCAGAGTTTTAAATTACAAAAAGAACTGCAACAGTCAGCATTGGCCAAGCAATCAGTAGCTAAAGTCATCAGCAAAATTTTACAACAGCCAGATGTAGATAAAATCTTTCAAACTACGACTCAAGAAGTCCGTCAATTACTCAAATGCGATCGCGTTGGTGTTTATCGTTTCAACCCTGATTGGAGTGGGATATTTGTTTCCGAATCAGTGGGTAACAATTGGACGAAAATCGTCACCCCTGACTATAAAATGGTTTGGGAAGATACCCACCTACAAGAAACCAAAGGTGGAAGATATGCCAAAGGGGAAACCTTTGTAGTTAATGACATTTATAAAACAGGTCATGCTCAATGTCACATTGAGATATTAGAGCAGTTTGACACCAAAGCTTATATCATTGCTCCCATCTTCTCAGGTGAAAAATTGTGGGGTTTACTAGCAGCTTATCAAAATACCGGGGCGCGGGAATGGCAAGACTGGGAAGTGAGCTTTTTAACACAGATAGGCTTGCAATTTGGTGTGGCTATTTCCCAGGGAGAATATTTGGAACAAGTGCAGAAACAAAGTGAGCAACTAGCCCAGATTAATAAACAAGAAAAATTTCTAGGCAAGATTGTTAACCGCATTCGACAAGCTTCCAACTTAGACGGCATCTTCAAAACTACAGTACAAGAAGTTCGTCAAGCATTAAAGTGCGATCGCGTCGGTGTTTATCAATTCCAACCAGACTGGAGTGGTCAATTTATCGCTGAGTCAGTGAGTAGTGGCTGGATAAAAATAGTTACGCCTGACTTTAAAATGGTCTGGGAAGATACCCACCTGCAAGAAACTCAAGGTGGTAGATATGCCGCAGGGGAAAGTTTTGCAGTCGATGACATTTATCAAGTTGGTCATGCTCAATGCCACATTGAGATATTAGAGCAAATTGAAGCCAAAGCTTACATGGTTGCTCCCATCTTCTTCGGGGAAAAACTCTGGGGTTTGTTGGCAACTTATCAGAACTCTAGCACCCGCCAATGGCAACCTTGGGAACTCAGCTTTTTACAACAAATCGGCTTACAATTTAGCCTCGCTAAAACACAGATCGATTATGTAGAACAAGTAGAATCTAAATCTCAAGAACTAATTCAGATTGCTGAACAAGAGAAAACCCTCAACAAAATTGTCAGCCGCATTCGTCAATCCAGAGAAGTAGACGAGATATTCACAACTACTACCCACGAAGTTCGGCAGGCATTAAAATGCGATCGCGTCGGTGTTTATCAATTTAAACCTGATTGGGGTGGTGAATTTGTAGCTGAATCAGTCGGTACTGGTTGGACAAAATTAGTCGGTCCAAATATCAAAACCGTCTTAGATGATACCTACTTACAAGATACGAAAGGTGGCAGATATGCCAAAGGCGAAACCTTTGTTGTTAATGACACCTATAAAATAGGTCTAGCCCCTTGCCACATTGCAATTTTGGAGCAGTTTGAAGCCAAGTCTTATGTAATTGTGCCGATATTTTTTGGCGAAAAACTCTGGGGCTTGTTGGCAGCTTATCAAAATACTGGATCTCGTGAATGGAAAGAGTCAGAAGTCAACTTTTTAAAACAGATTGGCTTGCAATTTAGTCTGGCTAAATCACAGTTAGATTATATAGAACAAGTACAATTGCAATCTCAAGAAATCACTCAGATTGCTGAACAAGAGAAAACCGTCAACAAAATAGTCAACCGCATCCGCCAATCCTTCGATTTAGAAGACATCTTCAAAGCAGCTACTCAAGAAGTTCGCCAAGCTCTAAAATGCGATCGCGTCGGTGTTTATCAATTTAAACCTGATTGGAGTGGACAATTTTTAGCAGAATCAGTAGGTAGTGGCTGGATGAAAGTTGCCACAGCCGACTTTAAAATGGTTTGGGAAGATAGCCACTTGCAAGAAACCCAAGGCGGTAGATATGCCAAAGGCGAATCCTTGGCAGTCAATGACATCTATCAAGTCGGTCACTCTCAATGTCACATAGAGATTTTAGAGCAGATTGAAGCCAAAGCTTACATAATAGTTCCCATCTTTTATGGAGAAAAATTGTGGGGATTACTTGCAGCTTATCAAAACAGTGGAACTCGTGAATGGCAACCCAGAGAAATCAACTTTTTAGAGCAGATTGGCTTGCAATTTAGTTTAGCGAAATCTCAGATTGATTATATAGACCAAGTAAAATCGCAATCTCTGGAAATCAGTCAGATTGCTGAACAAGAGAAAACAGTCAACAAAATAGTCAACCGTATCCGCCAATCGTTCGATTTAGAAGACATCTTCAAAGCAGCTACTCAGGAAGTCCGTCAGGCATTGCGGTGCGATCGCGTTGGTATTTATCAATTTCATCCTAATTGGAGTGGACAATTTATAGCTGAATCAGTATCAAGTGGCTGGATAAAAGTTGCTACCCCGGACTTTAAAATGGTGTGGGAAGATAGCCACTTGCAAGAAACTCAAGGCGGTAGATATGCCAAAGGTGAAAACTTCGTTGTTAACGACATTTATAAAGTTGGGCATTCTCAATGTCATGTTGAGATTTTAGAGCAAATTGAAGCCAAAGCTTACATGATAGTTCCCATCTTTTATGGAGAAAAATTGTGGGGATTACTCGCAGCTTATCAAAACAGTGGAACTCGTGAATGGCTAACCAGAGAAGTCAACTTCTTAGAACAAATTGGTTTGCAAATTAGTCTTGCAAAATCTCAGATTGATTATATAGAACAAGTAAAGTCTAAATCTGAAAAACTAGCTCAGATAGCTGAACAAGAAAAAGCCATCACCAAGATAGTCAACCGCATCCGCCAATCTTTAGAAGTAGAAGAAATCTTCAAAACTACCACTCAAGAAGTCAGACAACTACTAAAATGCGATCGCTCCGTCGTTTATCAATTTACATCCGATTGGGGAGGCGAATTTGTAGCCGAATCAGTATCTAGTGGTTGGGTGAAACTAGTCGGTCCTGGTATTAGAACCACCTTAAATGACCCTTGTCTACAAGACAATGAAGGTGGGCGCTATAAAAAAGGTGACACCTTAGTAGTCAACGACATTTATAAAGCTACCCTTGATCCCTGCTACATAGAAATCATTGAAAAATATGAAGCTAGAGGATACATCATTACTCCCATCTTATTTGGAGATAAACTCTGGGGTTTACTGGCAGCTTATCAAAACTCCGCACCTCGTCATTGGGAAGAATCAGAAATTAACTTGTTGTCACGTATCGGCGACCAATTAGGACTAGCCTTACAACAAACAGAATACTTAAAACAGCTACAAACTCAATCTTCCAAACTCTCAGAAGCAGCCCAAAGGGAAAAAGCCGCCAAAGAATTACTCCAACAACGGTCTATTCAACTGCTTAGAGCTATTAGTCCAGCACTCAGCGGTGATTTAACAGTTCGCGCCCCCATTACAGAAGATGAGTTAGGTACAATTGCCGATGCTTACAATGGCACACTGCAAGCACTACAACAAATCGTCATTCAGGTACAAACCGCTTCCCAAGAAGTTGCCCAAACCTCTATCCACAGTAATTCTTCACTAGTAGGATTGACTGATTTAGCAAAAGAACAGTCCGACGAAATCACCCAAGCCTTACGCGATATTCAACAGATGGTAGATTCTACCCAAGCGGTAGTAACCAGCGCCCAACTAGTACAAATAGCTGTACAACAGGCCAACAAAACTGTAGATTCTGGTGATACAGCCATGAACCAAACAGTAAATGCTATTCAGGCCATTCGTGAAACCGTCGCCCAAACTAGCAAAAAGATTAAACGCCTGAGTGAATCATCACAAAAAATCTCCAAAGTAGTAAATTTGATCAGCAACTTTGCCTCACAAACCAACGTACTGGCTTTAAATGCTGCTATCGAAGCTACTCGTGCCGGTGAATATGGTAAAGGCTTTGCAGTGGTAGCGGATGAAGTTCGTTCTTTGTCTCGTCAGTCCGCAGCAGCAACCATCGAAATTGAAAAATTAGTCCAAGAAATTCAAACTGAGACTGGGGAAGTTGCTGTAGCAATGGAAACGGGTATCCAGCAAGTAGTAGAAGGGACAAATTTAGTTAGTGAAACTCGCCAAAACTTGAACGCCATTGTTTCCGCCACTGCGGAAATTAGTCAACTCATTGAGCGCATTACTGAAGCCACTCAAAAACAAATGGATCAATCGGTAACAGTAACAGCATCAATGAATGATGTGGCTGCAATTGCCAATAAGACCTTTGGTGAATCTCAAGAAATTGCTACCGTGTTCCAAAACTTATCAGGAATGGCTCAAGCTTTATTAACAACGGCTGGTAAGTTCAAAGTCAAGTAAAAGATGGGGACTGGGGACTGGGGACTGGGGACTGGGGACTGGGAATTGGGAACAGGGAACAGGGAACAGGGAACAGGGAATAAAGAATAGGCAAAAGATAAATATTCTGCCTCCTGACTCCTGACTCCTGCCTCCTGCCTCCTGCCTCCTGCCTCCTGCCTCTTGCCTCTTGCTATAATTCCTAAAATTAAAATCAAAACTTATGATTACAGACACTGAAATTCGCGAACAAGGCTATGCCTACTTTTTGGCGGAAGCCCCAGATTTATTACAAGTAATTGAACAAGATTTATTTAGCCTATCAGAAACCTATAGCATCAATAAAGTTCATAACTTAATGCGGGCAACTCATACAATTAAAGGGGGAGCCGCTACTGTTGGGCTAGATACAATCAATATGATAGCCCATTCTTTAGAAGACATATTTAAGGCTTTATATAGTCCTGACGTAGTTATAGATACTGAATTGCAAACCCTCCTACTAGAAGCTTACGAATGTCTTCAGTTGGCTGTCACCGCAGAATTGACATCAAATAATATTAATAGTGAAGAACTTCTGCAAAGAGCAACTTCTGTATTTGCAGAACTACAAACAAAATTAGGTGATGCTTTTGGGGCTGAGTCTCATATTCCTACTTCTGAAGAATTAGGATTTGATATTGTGCAGTCTATTTTTGAAGTAGGAGTTGCCCAACGTATAGAAAGTATTGCTGAAGCTATTAATAATTCCCTAACCAATCAGGAATTAGGCGAGTTTTTAAACTCTCACGTTGAAGTATTTCTAGGGTTAGCTGAATCTTTAAATCTACCTGGTTTGAAAGAACTATCTCAGACCATTATGGCTGTATTAGTAGCTCATCCCCAGAAAGTACATCAAATAGCAGAAATTGCTTTAGCTGATTTACAAGCAGCACAAAAAGCAGTTTTAGCAGGCGATCGCACAGTTGGAGGTTCCCCTTCTGCTGCTTTGCAAGCACTAACAACAGTGGCAAAAGATGACTCACCTGTTAAACCCACTACTAGCTCTTTGGCTAAAGTCCCCAAAAATGAGTCAGGAATCATCCATAAGAACAACTCTTTTGCCAACAAATTTTTCAGCCTCACCACCGAATTTTACCAATTTTTAACCACATCTGGTCACAGAAACGACGAGCCTTTAAAACCAGCAAATGCTAAATTTTACTTAAAAGTTATTCGCTATATTTTCGGCTGGTTTAATCACGAAAGAGAAATACCAGAATCAGATCTGAGTTTAGATTTATTAATTCCTAGAGATCATCCAGATTATTCAGAAAATTATGTGGAAATTTGGCTCAATCAATTTCAGGATTTTATTAAAGATGAACAAGATCAGCAGAACCTTTGCCTTTATCGTCGGGGTGTTATTTCCATAATTATCCTAGCTGTTGCTGAATTTGAGTATTCAGTTAAAAAAAATGATAATGCCATATCAATTATTAGCACACTCCGAAAAGAAATCCGCAAATTAGGAAAAGAATATAAAAATTATCCTCCTGTGACAGAGGAAGAAAAAAAATGGCTAGACAGTCCCAAGTTACAAGAATTATTAGTTATTAAAGAAGTATCCACCCCTGTAGTTACTGCCACTGACTATAATCTAGTGGAGGAAATATGGGGAGGAGATACTATCTCAGGAACAGTCGGGCAATCTCTGATACCACATACCGCCGAAAATGTTAAAGATGATAATTATTTAGAAAGTGTCACATCATCAGTTATCAGTGATCAAGTATTTACAAATACTCCTGATTCAAACTACGAAATTATTACTGATGATTCCGAAACCAAAAATAGAGAATTAGAAGATAAATCTCAACCATCCCCAAATAAGAATACCCGACAATCTTCATTTGTGCGTGTAGATGTAGAGGGATTAGAACGCCTCAATTACTTGGCTGGAGAATTACTTATTTACCAAAAACGACGATCTTTATATGATGATCAGATTATAGAATTAATTGAGCAGTTAAGTCAGAAATTAAGCCAGCATCAAGCAGTTTTACAAAAATTACGTGATTTGCCTTTGCAGGGAAACAATTTTTCCATAGCAACCAGCCAAAAAGTTTCGGCTGTACAATTTGATGCTTTAGAAATGGATGTCTATACAGAATTTAATCTGACATTACATGAAGCACTAGAGGAAACACTGCAACTACAAGAAACATCAGAGTCTCTTGACTTGCTGATTAAACAATCTGGTCAAATTAGTGAGAAAAAATATAATTTAACTCTTGGCATTATAGATAACCTTGCCGAAGCAAGAATGCTGCCTTTGGGAACCATCTTAAATCGCTTTCCGCAAATGGTCAGCAATCTGGCAAATGTTTATGCAAAAAATGTAGAATTAAAACTCACTGGTACACAAGTTCCCATAGATAAAGCTATTGCCGAAAAACTCTATGATCCCTTAGTGCAATTAGTTCGTAATGCTTTTATTCATGGTATTGAATCTCCAGAAATGCGCCATGAACTTGGCAAAAATCCACAAGGTTTAATAGAAATACGCGCCTATCATCAAGGAAATCAAACTATTATTGAAGTTCGAGATAATGGTCAAGGTTTAAATCTAGAAAGTATTCGCAGGAGAGCTATTGACCTGAATCTTATACCAGATGATAATAACCCTCAAGGCTATTATCACCAAACTGAATCAGAACTGATCGATCTAATGTTTTCACCTGGATTTTCCACCGCTGGCAAGGTGAGTGAAATTTCTGGACGTGGTATGGGATTAGATATTGTCCGTACTCAGTTGCAATCTCTTAATGGCATGATTTCAGTACAATCATTGCCCAATGAAGGAACAACATTCATACTCAAAATCCCCTTTTCTATGACCACAGATAAACTAATGCTAGTCCAGTCCGGGGGTATTGTTTATGCCTTACTGCTAGATAGTATCGAGAAAATACTAATTCCCTCGGAGCAGCAAATCAAAAAATTTGAAGGCAAACAAATTTTATATTGGCATTCGGGTGAGGAAGAACTTGTTGTCAACCTCATCAAACTTGAAAGTTTAGTGTATTACAATGGTTCAGTTGTTGGTAGCAATTATTTAAATAATATACCCAAAAGTGCTGATACAGAAATAATGAAAAATCCTGTGCTTCTACTCAAACGCAATCAGGGGATTTTGGGTTTAGAAGTTGACCAAATTATCGGTGAACAAGAACTAGTAATTAGACCTTTAGGTAGTACCATCACTCCACCAAAATATATTTATGGTTGTAGTAGTTTAGCTAATGGCAACCTGATTTTAGTGCTTGATGGCACTATGTTGATAGATTCTCAACAGATGCAGGCCACACTTGATGTTAGAACTCTACCAACAACTTCTGGGTTCCACAAACAAGCTTTGCCAATGTCGGAGGATAATGTATCTATATCATCTACACCGCTACTGACTGCATCTTCTACCTCCAATACTATCGAATCTCCACCAAATTCTTATGCAGCGATAACCCCAAAATTACCAAAAGTAGTTTTGATCATAGATGATGCTATTAGTGTCCGACAAACTATTGTTATGACTTTGCAAAAGTATGGCTATCAAGTATTTTCAGCCCAAAATGGAGTAGAAGCGATTGAGCAGTTAGAATTACATCCAGAAATTGAAGTGGTTATTTCTGATTTAGAAATGCCTCGGATGAATGGATTTGAATTATTAAGTCATATCCGTCAACATTCAGCCTGGGCTAAAAAATCGGTGGTGATTCTCACTTCTCGTAGTTCTGAAAAACATCGTCAGTTGGCTCAAGAATTAGGTGCAACGGCTTATTTAACTAAGCCTTATTTGGAGCATGAGCTTCTTTCTACTGTTGAGAGTTTAGCGAACCGCGATAGTGGTGGTTTGAATCAGGGGTTAATTTCAGCAGGTAAATAGATATAGGACACATTACAAAAAGGTTGAATATACCACTTTTTTTCATCTTTCAACCTTTTTTTACTATATTATTTATGAGTTTAGGCGCTTAATCTTGTTAAATCGAAACTATGATTCACAAATGTAAATACAGGCGAAATTATCCATCTAGCTTCCCAGTCATTAGATTGTTGTAACTACGATTAAATGCTATTTTTATATTTGAATGTTTTCTGTTTTTTGACTTAATATCTATTTCTCATATGGAATTTGACTTTAATAATTTAGACCCACTACTAGCAACTTTGACTGATATTTTTGCAAATGCTGGAGATACAAAAAAAGTTGCCATACTTGCAGAAGCAACTGCAAAAATTAAGCATATAGATTGTGACAACTGGAACGGTGGAACTGATGTTTATAATTTATATTTAACAATTCCCGCTTATCTATTTAGCCAAATTGCTGATGAGCAAGAGACCTTAGAGCAAGAAATTCAGGAAAATATATCCTATGTACTAAATCCATATATGGAAAATTGGTGCATTAAATGGGTTGTCATATCACCAATATTATCAAGTGATACTCAATGGAGAGAAAAAGCAAAAGCTTTTGTAGAAGGGCAAGGTATCAACAATCAAGGACGTGTACGTTCAGACAACATTGCAAGTAAATCCTGTGATGGATTATTATTTCGATCTCAACCAGAAATCTATTTGTATGAGGGGTTTAAGAGGCTTGGAGTTCCTTTTGCACCTCTTGCGGTATTTATTCGAGGGGGTCAAGATTATCGTCGTATTGAACCAGATTTTCTAATTATTAAAGATGGAATAACAATGATTGTTGAGGTTGATGGTGATACTGTTCATAGAGAATTACCCGCACAAGCTCATGATAGGTTAAATATGCTCACTCATGAGGGAGCTATTGTAGAACGGGTATTAGCAAGCGAATGTGACACGCCTGAAAAAGCAAAACAATGCGCTTCTTGATTAATAGAAATTCTTAAGAAGCGAAAAAAAAATATGTAATGACATATGATCGCATCCTCATTGCTGTCTTGGTAGATATGATCGCACTAAGGCTTAATTCCTCCCTTATTGACAGTGGGTGTAGAGATGTAACTAATTAATTTCCAAGTTTCCAATTATCGTAAATAATTTCTACTTCTTCGGTGTTGCTTCCCCAAATTTGATCACAAGTGCGATCGCTATACTCACCACTAAAATTAACGTCATACTCAAAGCTGAACCAAACCCCCAATTTTGAGTAGCACCAAGAAACTGGTTATAAACTAACCTAGCAGCAGTCATACTAGAAGCACCACCCAGTAATTCTGGATCAATAAAATCCCCCAAAGCGGTGATAAATACCAACAAAGAACCAGCAGCAATACCTGGAAAAACCTGTGGTACAGTCACCTTCCAAAAAGTTTGCACTGGATTTGCACCCAAATCAGCTGCGGCTTCCAGTAACTGCTGGTCTAGTTTTTCCAGAGAGGCATACAACACTAAAACCATATAAGGTAATAAACTGTAAGTCATGCCAATTAATACCGCTGGATTGCGGTGAAGCAATTCCAACGCTGGTAAACCTATGCTGGTGAGTATACTATTCAATAATCCCGTAGGACGGAGAATAGTAATCCAAGCATAAGAGCGCAGTAAAGAAGAAGTCCATAAAGGCAAGACAAAGCCTAATAACAGCAAATTGCGCCAGCGTTTTGGTGCTATTTGAGCAATCCAATAAGCCACAGGAAACCCTAAAAGTAAACAAATAATTGTTGTATTAATTGCCAAAAATAGGGAATTAAATATTACTCGTAAATAAAGCGGTTCCAGAATACGGATATAGTTGTCAACACCGTTAGGATTGACAATATCCCCTGGTCGGATATCCGTTACTAAACTCAATTGAAAAATGATTAATGTGGGCAGTAACAATAACAGTAATAACCAAATCCCAGATGGTGCCAGTAAGGACACAGGTGGCAACCATTTAAAAGGATAGTGATGCCATTGCGTTTTTTTGACAATATCGTCGGGGGATTCAATTAGGGAATTAGGACTTTGAATAGACACGACCAGATACCAATTTGTTTGATTTTAGATTTTGAATTATGAAAATAACACTAACTAATTTTAAGCTAGTAATTGAGTCCAGTATCGCTCATAAACTTCTTCAAATTCGCCTACTGGAGTGAGACGTTCACACTTGTCTAGAATTGCTTGTGGAGGAAATAAACTAGTATTATATTGAATTTCTTGTGGTAATTGTTCAAATCCGGCACGATTGGGAGTAGAAATATTCAGTCTTCTGCTGATTTCGGCGGCTACATCTGGTTGCATGAGGAAGTTAATCCAGCTATAAGCTCCAGGGATATTAGGGGCTGTTTTGGGAATGACAATAGTGTCTGTCCATAGAGAAGAACCACTGCGAGGAATCACATATTTAAACTTGGGGTTTTCCTTGGATATCTTAACTCCATCAGCAGAGTAACACATAGCTAATAATAAATCTCCTGCCAGCATTTGATTTTGCCAAGCATCGGTATCAAAAGCTGCGATCACAGGTTTTAAAGACCTCAATTTTTCATAAGCTGCTTTAATTTCAATCTCATTTTGTGAATTATAAGAATAACCTAGCATCTTTAATGTTGCACCCATCACCTCCCGCACATCATTGAGTAAGGTCATCCGCTTATAAAGTTTCTGCTGGTTTTGCCAAAGATACTCCCAATCTTCAGGTGGAGTTTCCAGTTTTTCAGAGTTGTAAACTAACCCTGTTGTTCCCCAATTAAAAGGCAGACTATAACGGTTATTAGGGTCATAAATAGGATTTTTAAATTGGGTAAATAAATTTTCTAACCCTATTAAACGTTCATGATTGATTTCTGCTAACAAATTTTTCTCTACCATCTTCTGCACCATATAATCAGATGGATAGATAATGCTATAAGTACCACCACCTCCAGCTTGTAATCTAGCCAGCATCACATCGTTGGAATCAAACGGATCTGCCAAAACTTTGATGCCAGTTTGGGTGGTAAAGGTAGATAGCAATTGTTGATCAGTATATTGACTCCATGTATATATATACAATTCATCACTTTTCCCAGAACTAGTAAAATGATTGGCGCTCACATTAGCTAATCTCCACCCACAACTACTTAAAGACAAGCTAGAAAGCAGCGCCATTTTTTTGATAAATTCTCTTCTCCTAGTCATTTTCTGTTAATTAACCCTTGATGTTTGACCAATAGCTAAACAGTCAGTTTCTGCCCACCAAATGTAGATGGGTGTATTTTGGTCGGGTAAGTTACCAAAGGTGTTGGGTTGTAAAACATTAACATTCACGCCGTTGGCTAATTCCACGACATAATTAACATGAGTACCCAAATACATGACATTAACTAGTCTGCCTTCAAAGCAGTTTGTTGGCAGATTGGGTTGATAAAGGGAAATCTGAATTTTTTCAGGACGCACACTTAAGACTACCGCTTGTAATAATTCAATGGGTGTATCTTCTGTACGAGCAGCAACAATTGACAGTCCAGTTTTAGTCAAAATCTGCACACACTCGGCATCAATGGTAGTGATTTCACCGCTGAATAAATTTGTATCACCAATAAAATCAGCGACAAAAGCGGTTTGAGGACGTTCGTAAATTGTGCTAGGAGTACCGATTTGTTCAATTTTGCCTTGATTCATCACCGCGATCCGATCAGATAAACTTAGTGCTTCCTCCTGATCGTGTGTAACCATGACAAAAGTTAATCCTAACTCTTTGTGAAGATTGCATAGCTCAACCTGCATTTCCTTCCGCAGTTTTAAATCTAATGCCCCCAAGGGTTCATCTAGGAGCAAGACTGTGGGACGATTAACTAAGGCCCTAGCTAAAGCCACCCGTTGCTGTTGACCACCAGAAAGCTGAGAAGGTAAGCGCGATCGCAAACTTTCCATTTTCACCAGCTTTAAAGCTTCCGTGACTCTGCTATTAAGTTCTGATTTGGATAATTTTTTTAACCGTAATCCAAAAGCAATGTTATCCCACACATTTAAGTGATTAAACAGAGCATAGCTTTGAAATACAGTATTTACAGGTCTCCTATAAGGAGGCACATCAGTCATCGACTGACCTTGAATTAGCAACTTGCCTGCATCAACCCGTTCAAACCCGGCAATTAACCGGAGTATAGTTGTCTTACCACAACCAGAAGGTCCTAAAATACTAAAGAACTCTCCCTGTCTAACATCCAAGTCCACGCCATGTACTGCCGGTTCTTGGCTGAAAAACTTGAATACGTTTCGCAGTTCAACATCAAGCGGCTGATAATTGCTTACACTCCTCTGATTCTGCATCACAGTTTGAGCCATAATTTTCAGTAGAATGCCTTGATATGATGAAACTTGGTTGAGCAATGTAGGCTATGAAATAGACTACAAATCACACTTTGATTTATTGTATCTGGCAAGAACACCCTTGTTAAAAATATATAGGAATCCGGTTTGATTACTGATAACTTGCGTGGCGTAGCCATAATTACTTGTGTAGGCCAGAGGCCAGAGGCCAGAGAATTAAGGAAGATTAAGGTATACCCAGCGGGAGCAAAAATCAAATAGGAGTCCTCTACTAGCCATTGTTTTAGACTCAATGCCGGATAGGAGTTAGAAACTATTGTTTACAGATAATATTAATTTCATGCAACCTTTTAATCTTATGGCTATATTACCATCACCACTTAGTAGTCAAAAAAATACGCGCACAGTTGGGCGTGGTTCTCAGTCGGTATTTTTAATACTATTCACTTTATTGATGACCTCTGGAATAGGCGCTCGTTTAGCTTATTTGCAAATTATTGAGGGTCCAAAACTCCGGCAACGGGCAGAGTCTAACCGAATTCGGATGATTCCCAAACAACCAGAAAGAGGCAACATTTTTGACCGTAATGGCAAACTGTTAGCGACTACTCGCTATCCGCGCTCTGTTCATTTGTGGCCAATGGCACATACTAAGCCCTCATGGTCAGTTGTGGGTCCGCGTCTGTCCCAAATCCTCGATATTCCTCAAGAGGAGATGGAAAAGAAACTGATAGAAGCAGGGGCCAATTCTTCTTCTCTCATTCGCATTGCTCGTGACTTAAATGATGCACAAGTTACAGCCTTGAAGGAATATGAGACGGAACTGACAGATGTAGAAATCAATACGGAAGCTGTGCGTCATTATCCTGATGGTAGGCAATTAGCGCATATACTCGGCTATACCCGCGAACTGACAGCAGAACAGCTAAAAAAACGGAAATCTGAAGGCTATCGTCTCGGTGATGTGATTGGCCAAATGGGTGTAGAAAAAGCCTATGAAAAAACCCTCCGGGGTGAATGGGGAGGTCAGCAAGTAGAAGTGGATGGTGCTGGTAGACCGCTGCGGGTATTGGGAGAGAAACAGGCGAAAGCTGGTAATGATTTACACTTGACAATCGATTTAGACATCCAAAAAGCAGCGGAAAAAGCTTTAGGTAAGCGCAATGGGGCAATTGTCGCACTCAACCCCAACAACGGTGAAGTCTTAGCAATGGTATCCCATCCTACCTATGACCCAAATATTTTTTCTAAACAAAAACTCTCTCAAAAAGACTGGGAAAGCGTCCAAGGTGCTGAACATCCTTTGGTGAATCGGGCTTTAAGTGCCTTTCCCCCAGCTAGTACGTTTAAAATTGTCACCACGACAGCGGGCATAGAATCGGGTAAGTTTTCTCCTAACGTAGTGCTACAAACCTATGGTTCTTTAACTATTGGTGGCACAAGATTTGGTGAATGGAATCATGCGGGATTTGGTCCCTTGGGTTTTGTTGGGGCTATGCAGTGGAGTAGTGATACTTTCTTTTATCAAATTGGTAAAGGTGTAGGGGGTCATAAATTGATTGAATGGACTCGCAAATATGGCTTTGGTGAAAAAACTGGTTTTGACTTTTCCACAGAAGAAGCAAAGGGTTTAGTTCCCGATGAAAACTGGAAACGCAAAGTTTGGAAAATGCCTTGGACTGTAGGCGACTCTATTAATATGTCCATTGGTCAAGGTGCTTTACAAACTACACCCCTACAAGTGGCTGTAATGTTCGCTGTACCGGCTAATGGTGGTTATCGAGTGCAGCCCCATTTAATTAAAGACAATGGAGACGCACAAAACTGGCGCGAATCTTTAAATATGAAGCCAATAACTATCAAAATTCTCCGTGAGGGATTGCGGAAGGTGGTGTCTGAAGGTACGGGTAAGGCTTTGAATAAACCAAATATTCCCCCAGTGGCTGGTAAGAGTGGTACAGCGGAAGCTTGGAAGGGTAGAGCAAAACAGAATCACGCTTGGTTTGGCGCTTATGCACCCGCTGATAAACCAGAAATTTTAATTGTGGCTTTTGCTGAACATTCCGGGGGTGGTGGCGGTAGTGTGGCTGCACCAATGATTTTAGAAATCATGGAAGAATATTTTGCCCGGAAGTATCCAGGGAAGTATAAAACAGGTGACAGGTGACAGAAGAAGCAGGGGGAGTAGGCGAGCAAGGGAGCAGGCGAGCAGGGGAGTAGGGGAGCAGGGGAGTAGGGGAGTAGGGGAGTAGGGGAGCAGGGGAGTAGGGGAGCAGGGGAGTAGGGGAGCAGGCGAGCAGGGGAGTAGGGGAGTAGGGGAGTAGGGGAGTAGGGGAGCAGGGAGCGGAGGAGAAAAATCCAATCCCCAATCACCAGTCCCCAGTCCCCAGTCCCCAATCACCAGTCCCCAATCACTGCACAGGTTTAATGTTTCTGGCTTTGTAGAAAGTTTCTAAGCTATTGCGATCGCCTACAAAACGCCAGTGCCAAGGTTCATAACTTACGCCTTGAGAATTATCCTTGGGAAAAGATAACTCAAAGCTAAAACGGGCAGCATTTGCTTGTAGCCACTGATAGGCTTTGGTATTCTCAAAAGTAGCTTGCAGGTTAGTAGCTGGTACTGCTCCATCTCCTATATCTACTGCATAGCCTGTATGATGCTCACTATGACCAGGAGGGGCGCTGAGGGCGGCTCTTTGGGCGGGGGTTTGATTACGTTGAGCGCCTACATTAAAAAATAACTGTTCTTGGTCTTTGACTGAACGAAAACCAGAAAGAGGCGCTAAAATTACACCTGCACTTCTGGCTGCTTGTGCCATAGCTTGAAACCTTTGGGCGGCTGCTTGTCGCATTCTGATCCGGCCATCGGCAGTAATTGGTAACAATTCTGATTCTGGTGCTTCAGGATATGCCAAATGCCCCAAAATTGCATCATTATTTGTAGTTGGGGTATTAGTTACTGTTGGTATAGAACTAACTGGTGTTGGTTGAGAATCAGCATTTTGTTTGGGTGCTGTAATAAAAAATAAAAAACCACTACCTACAGCCAGAAACATAAATCCTACTAATCCCCCAATGACCAAAACTAGCGGTTGCACGCGCAGTCTAGATCCAGTATCAGGAGTATCGCGTAAAGCAGCTGGAATATCATCACCAGGATCTGATGATGAGTTTTGCGGTTTTTCTGGAAACCCAGCCTTTTTCAAGTCTCTACTCCTGGTTGTTTACAATTTGGGATTTTAGATTTTAGATTTTGGATGGTGAAAAACTGACTAAATTTAGCTTTTCGCTTGCCATTGCTGCAAAACATTTTTATTGGTGTTATTCAAAATTTGAGCCTGGAAAAAAATTACCAAAATAGATATCATTTTATATCTCTTTTTTTAAGTAGAATCTTGATAAATCTCTTAGAACTATATATCAAATTGGTAGGATTAATCCTAGTAGGAGTAATTCTAGGACGCAAATTACCTGCTACATTTCCTACCCGTTTAGGTCAATTTCTATTTTGGATAGGAGTACCGATAAGTATTGTTGCTTTTTTAAGACAAACCGACTTATCAGGACAGATTTGGATTGCACCTGCGATCGCCTATTTAGCCATTTTACTAGGAGCATTTTTAGCTTGGATAGTGATCCAAGGTCAAGCCTATTTGACAAATTCTCTCCCCCAACCATCGACCCAAGGTAGTTTAATTCTAGCGTCAATGGTTGGTAATACAGGTTATCTGGGCTTTCCCATCACTTTAGCAATGGTCGGCAAGGAATACTTCGCCTGGGCTTTATTCTACGATTTATTGGGGTCACTTTTCGGGGCTTATGGTCTGGGGGTATTACTAGCAACCCGTTTTGGCAACGCAGGCCAAAATCATGGACAAATGGCTAAAGCTATTAAGGCTATATTAATCAATCCTGCCTTATGGAGTTTTGGGTTTGGGTTACTATTTCGCCAAGTGACAATTCCCCCGGTTATGGAATTTGGCTTAGATACATCAGCTTGGTGTGCTGTAGCTTTATCCTTGATTTTAATAGGTATGAGACTTTCACTGTTGAGTTCTTGGTACAAACTCAAACAAGCAGGAATCAGTTTGGTTATTAAAATGCTGTTAGTTCCGCTGATTTTAGGCAGCACATTATCATTTTTTGGTGTCACTGGTGAAGCTGCAAAGGTCATAGTCTTACAGATGGCCATGCCTCCAGCTTTTGCCACACTGGTATTAGCCGAAACCTTTGATTTAGACCGGGATTTGGCTGTGACGGCTTTAGCAATGGGGTCTATGGTATTGTTAGTAACTCTTCCGTTTTGGTTGTGGTTGTTTTAATTGGGAATCCGCCAATTGAAATTGCGGAAGAATTAAACGCAGATGTAGCTTGCTTCCCGCAGGGTACACAGATAAACGCAGATAATTTTGTACCTCATTATAGGAAAGGCTGTATAGTGCCAAAAAAAGAAAAACTTAAATAATTGGCTTCAAATTAATGTAAACAATTCATGAATTTTGGTAAGATAAACACAAGTATGGAAAAAAGTATTAAAGAATGACAGTCACTAATTCATCAAAGTAGAGGTAAATTATGACCGTAAACACAGATTTACAATCTTTATATGAACTAGATGAAAATTTATGGTTAGAAGAGACAATTATTTTACTAAAGGAAAAACGTTTTCAAGATTTAGACTTAAATAATCTAATTGAGGAGTTAGAAGCTTTGGGCAAAAGAGATAAAAATGCTGTTGCTAGTTTATTAGAACAAATAATTAGACATTTTTTATTATTACCCTATTGGACAGAAGAATATGAAATAAATGGTAATTATTGGCAAACAGAAATTATTGGTTTTCGTAACCAACTTGAGAGATTATTAACCAATAATTTACAAAATTATCTCCACAGTAAATTAGAAAAAATTTATAGAAGTGCTTTAAAATATGTGAAGCAAAAAACTAGATTTAAAATAGATTTTCCAGAAGATTGTCCTTATACTTTAGAACAACTTTTAGATGAAAATTATTTGTAAATCTAGAATCAATATAGAGACATTTACTAGAACATCTCTACAAGATTTATTGATAGCATATATAGGACTTACGCAAGATTGAACTCAAAACCTGATTCTTGCGTAGGGGTAATACCGCAACGGGCAAGCAAGCTACATGAATTACCCCTACTTCCGCTCTGTTTTGCGTAAGTCCTGATATATTAAAATCTGGTCTTATGATTATGTAACTGCTAAATTTTGCTTTTCTGCCAATTCTTTAGGGGTTGTATGTTCATAGATTTCAAAAGGTTGATGAATCCAGGGGTTATCGGGTAAATAATCAGTGTAGTAATCTGGGGCAATAACTGAACAGTCTTTATACCAAATTACAGCAGTACGGATTTCTTCAATGGGAAACTCGCTATGTTCTTTTAGCCAAGGGATAGTTTGTTGCAGAGTAATTCCCGAATCCACTAAATCATCGACTAAAAGAATTCGGGAACCTAACCTGTCGGTTGTCATCGTTAAGTGAGGGGAAACAATTAAACCACCCCTTTCTTGTTTACCTGCGCCACTGTATGATGAAGTAGCTAAAATTGCTAATGGTTGATTATATATCCGGGAGAGAATATCTCCTACACGCAGTCCCCCTCTGGCAAGACAGACAATTTGATTGAATTCCCAACCGGATTGATAAATCTTCACAGCTAATTGTTCAATTTTGTGGTGATAATCTGACCAAGAAACGTAAAGGTCTGACATAAAACTCAGGGAAGTATTTTTTAGTTAGCACTGAAAGCAAATCCAAACTATCTTAATATGAGCGTAAGTTATTATGAACGATGCTAATAGTGAAAAATTAGCCAGTGAAAAGTTAGATTTGAAAACGAAACTGGCTTATGGGGCTGGAGATTTAGGCCCGGCAATTACTTCTAATATTGCTATATTTTTTCTGCTGGTGTTCTTTACTAATGTCGCTGGTATTCCAGCGGGGTTAGCTGGTAGTATTTTGATGATTGGTAAAATTTGGGATGCTGTCAATGATCCAGTTGTGGGGTTATTGACTGACAAAACTAAATCTCGTCGCTGGGGTCGTCGTTTACCTTGGTTGTTATATGGTGCAATTCCTTTTGGTATTTTCTTTTTCTTGCAATGGATTGTACCACAATTTAGCCCAGAGCAAAGTAGTAATATTTGGCCATTGTTCTGGTATTACGTCGTAATTGGTGTCATATCTCAAGCGTTTTTTACTGTGGTCAATTTGCCTTATACGGCAATGACACCGGAATTATCTCAAGATTATGATGAACGGACTAGCCTGAATAGCTTTCGCTTTACTTTTTCCATTGGTGGCAGTATTTTATCATTGATTTTAGCGCAAATTGTTTTTTCTGTGATTGATAATCCTCAACAACAGTATCTAGTTTTAGCCGCAATTTGTACTGTGATTTCGACTTTATCTTTATATTGGTGCGTTTATGGAACACGCGATCGCATTATGGCTTTTGAAGCTAAACGTATCCAATTGGAAGAAACAGCAGAAATTCCTTTTATTGAACAGATCAAAATTGCCTTCAGTAATCGACCTTTTTTGTTTGTTATTGCTATCTATCTTTTTTCTTGGTTAGGGGTACAAATTACCGCCAGCATCATTCCCTATTTTGTTATTTACTGTATGGGGATGAAAAACTCAGAAGTTCCCACAGTTTTGATTGCGGTGCAAGCAACGGCTTTATTAATGTTATTTGTCTGGAGTAATTTAAGTAGAAGGTTTGGTAAAAAACTTGTTTATTTTCTGGGAATGAGTTTATGGATAATCGCTGCTGCGGGACTATTTTTCTTAAAGTCTAATCAAATTGGTTTAATGTATGTGATGGCTGTAATGGCTGGTTGTGGTGTTTCTACAGCTTATTTAATTCCTTGGTCAATGATTCCTGATGTGATTGAATTAGATGAATTACAAACCGGACAAAGACGGGAAGGAGTTTTTTATGGGTTCATGGTGTTATTGCAAAAGTTTGGTTTAGCTTTTGGGCTATTTATAGTAGGTAATGCTTTACAAGCATCGGGTTTTAAAGAAACTGTAGTTGGACAAAGTACATTACCTATACAACCTGAATCAGCGTTGTTAGCTATTAGAATTGCTGTAGGTCCAATACCCACAATTTGTTTAATTATTGGTTTGATTTTGACTTTTTTCTATCCCATTACCCGCGAGATGCACGCGGAAATTATGTTGAAGTTGCAGGAAAGACGGGAGAATAATTCTTAGGTTTTTTCTCCCAATTTTTGTTTGATGCGTGGATATAAATTGAACCTGAAACTTGTTGGACTTTTCATTGAATTTCCCGATCTTTTTGGTTTTGATTTGGGCGTTCTTTCACGCAAATAGGTATTAGCAATTTCTTCTAGTAAATCATCAACACTATCTAATGAACCTGGTTCGGTGATTTGAATGCTATTTATCCATTCTTGTGCTATTTTCAAGATTATTTCTTGATAGGAAACTTCATTTAGCTTGTCTTCTGAAAAATAGATATCCTTCTTTAACGTTATTCTCCATGAGACGAGCAAAATTTTTGAGAAATTTAATATCTTCCATGCCAAAAATTTGCACTCTTAGCCAATTCTTCAGGAAGCGTACACGAATATTTTGATTAAGTAACTTGGCACAATTAAATATAAAACCTCTCTCCAAACCTCTCCCCTACCAGGGGAGAGGCTTTTACTCCCCCTTCCCTAGTAGGGAAGGGGGCTGGGGGGTTAGGTTTATATTATATTTTTTAACGCCCACTTACTTATCAAAAGCAATAACACCAATATTGATCCGTTGATCTGCGATTGGATCAGGAACATACTGAATTACACTATATTTGCTTGCCATAGAACTTAGTTATACATTTGCTAAAGATATTCCCACAATTCGTACTGGCGTTTGATCAAGACGGTATCAGTATTTAAAACACTCAATCCCAAAATGAGGCATACAATCTAGATAATCCTGCCAAAATTCTTGACTAAATTCCTTGATACCTTCAGGAGAAACTAGCATTTTTTGCCAACGTATATCTTTAAAACCAACTTTTTCCAATACCTTTTTATATGTATCTTTGCTGAGATAATAGTTATCAAAACTAAATTGTTTATCCGCAACAGAAAATATCAGCTTTATAGCTGTTCCTGGTTGCAGTGGTTCAGTAATAGTTTTAATAAATCCATATTTTTCAGTTTTGAGGTAGGAAATAGGAGATTGTTCACTATTATTATTTAATGTCACAAAACGCCCTCCTGGTTTGAGATTTGTAAATATGGTTTGACACATTTTTTGTAATTGTTCTTCAGTTTGGGCATAATTAAGTAAATAAGAAGCAACAACTAGATCAAAATCGCCAATTTTACCTAGTTCCATCACATTACCGACAATATATTGAATATCAAGTTGATTTTTAGCTTCTTCCTGTCTTGCCAGTTCCAGCATTTTCTCGGAAATATCAACTCCTACAACTAAAGATGCACCCTTTTGTTTAAATTGTCTAGTATATAATCCTTCTCCACAAGCTAAATCAAGAATTGACTTCCCTGTGATATCACCAAGCATATTAAAATATGTATATCTTTCAATATGCAGACGGATCGGCAACTCTTTGGCTTTTTTATATTCTTGGGCTATGCTGTCGTAATGTTCTGCCATTTTTTTACCTACTGCTACATTTATAGTTAAATAACTAAATAAAATTCACACATCTATTATTGGAAATATCCCACAACAGAAACACCCCAACCAATTAAACCACCACCTAATACCAACCATGCTGCATTGATGCGATAGCGAATGGCTAAAACTGCGGAAATCAAGAAAATAACTAAACCAAAAAAATCCACATAAAGCGTTTTTGTTAAAGTTAAAGTCGTGATTCCTAATTGCAATGTAGTCACTACCATTAAAGCTACAGCACTGACATTCACTGCATCTAAAAAAGCCCTTGTCCAAGATGAGGCACGTAAGCGAGGAATGAGAGGATTTAAAATAGCCACGAATAAAAATGAAGGGAGGAAAATTCCCACCGTTGCCACAATTGCACCAGGTATATCAGCAATGATATAACCTATAAAGGTAGCTGTGGACAGCACTGGTCCAGGAGTAAATTGACCGATAGCAACAGCATCTAATAACTGCTGTTGTGTTAACCAACCATATTCATTTACTAACCCACCTTGTAAAAATGCAATTAGTAAATAACCACCACCAAATAACACACTACCAACTTTGAGAAAAAATAAACCTAATTTCCATAAAGGTACAACAGGAGTTATAGTTATTACTGGCAAAGTTGTAGAAATAGTTAAAGCGGTAATAATTAAATTAATTTGATTACTATTACGTAACCAAATCATTCCTAATATTCCCCCCAACAACAAAGCAATAACTTCATTAATATTACCAAACCAAGTTATTAACCCAACTGCTACAGCAATTATAAGTAATTGTCTGGTTTTTACTGCTTTTTTTCCTAAACTCCAAAGGGCATTCAAAATAATAGCTAAAACCGCAGGTTTAATCCCATAAAGTAAAGGCGAAAATTGGGGTAAAGTTCCATAATTCACATAAATCCAAGCCAAGATACCTGTAATTAAAACCGCAGGTAAGATAAAACAAACACCCGCAACAATCAGACCTAGCCATCCTGCATAAATGTATCCTACATGAATGGCCATCTCTGTAGAATTGGGACCAGGAATTAAATTAGTCGCACCCAACAAATCCAAAAAATGCTCTTGTGTTAACCACTGACGACGCTTGACTACCTCATCTTCTATCATGGCAATATGGGCAACTGGTCCCCCAAAACCAATCACACCCAGTTTAAAAAAGAGTTTAGCAACTTCACCCAAACGATTTAAAGGTAAGTTATTCATATTATTTATCAATCTATAGGACTCCTATTTGATTTTTGATAGCTTGCGTGGCGTAGCCATACAAACTCAGTACACCTTATATTCCTTCTTTTCTGTTCCCTGTTAAGAGTTCCCTGTTCCCTACCTCTACGAGTAAATTCAGGAATCAAACCGGATTCCTATATTTACACTGGTTACAATATAAAATACAAACTAGAGATTAAAAATAGGTTTTGAAATTGCTAAAAGTAGTCAAGTATACAAAATCGATTGATTTAGTGTAGTATAATAGGATATCTGATCAAAAATTCAGTGACTCTTTCAGCAGTAACACTTAGTATAATTTGCAGAATTGACTGTTACATAAATAGTTAACAGTCAATTTACTCAAAAACTAATTACTGATTAAGGTGCAGGATTAGGGTAGTATTGTCAACTGCATCTATTTCAGCCAAAATATCTTTATTGAGAACAACATTTACACTTTCCAAGTTTTCTTTTAGTTGTTCCATTGTAGTAAGTAAGTGGGCGTTAAAAATTGTCGTTATGACAAGGGAACAGGGAACAGGGAACAGGGAACGGGGAAGAGGGTTTTGGTGAATTTACTTTTTGTTACATACTTCGGTTTTTCCCCGCCGACTTACTTAGCACCGATAATTGTACTAGCTACAAACCAACGACTTCGCACAAATGCTAAAGCTAATTGTGCAGGTTTTATTTGATAATGTTGGGCAATTTCTACATAAGCTGTAACTGCTTGTGTGACATTGGATTTTAAATAAAGCTGACCAAAGTTGGCAAATAAAGCAACTCTTGATTTTTCAGGAACACCATGCAGATATTTACCAGATAAAAAAACCAAATCCCAAAGGAATATGAGCTAGTAAACTTTAATTTACTTTCACCTAGTTGATTGTATTGCATATCCTGATATTATTAGTTGATTATGTTTATGTTATACCAAATTGATATGAAGTTGCAGAGAATAAGATATCAAGAATAATTGACCGCAGATAAACGCAGATAAACACAGATAAAGATGGATGATTCAATTGATGTCATCATTCTGTGCAGCCTCACATAAAATTGGTATTATACCAATTTTCTAGAATTTTACTATCAATTAGTTTTAGTTATAGTAGCTTCTCTCACAGCTACAGCAGTATCTGTAAAGTCACTAAATACTCCATCGATACCTAACTTAAAAAACAGTTTATATTCCTCTTGGGGGTTGTCTTGAAAATCTAAAGGTAAGAAGTAATTTTCGTTGCGGAATGTCCAAGCATGAACTTGTAAACCAGCTTGATGAGCATCTCTAATTAAAGATGTTGATGATAGTAATTTACCTGTACTATCTCTGGGTATTATTAAGTTTTTATTGACTCCTATTACTTGTGCATATTCAGCAATTTCTTTTAAACCAGCTGGCTTGATTATGTCTTGATATGTGCGAGGTTCCCCAGTGATGACAAAATCATAAGGTTGACCTGAATCATTGATTAATTGTACTAAAGGAAAATCTGTTTTTTTGGCTAGTTCTTGCAGGTTACTAACTTCAAAGGATTGAATAAATACAGGCAAATTAGTTTGTTGTAAAATTGCCAATAGAGTTGTCTCTAATGGCAAACCAATTGACTTAAAGTATGTTGGATGTTTGGTCTCTGGGTAAATACCAATAACACGACCATTTTTTAAACTTTGATTCTGGACTAAATCAATGATTTCTTGTAGTGTAGGAATTGTTAAACATCCATTATATGCAGTATTTTGGAGACGTAGTTGGGGAATACGTTCTTTAGCTGTTAATGTTTTTAATTCTGCTAATGTGAAATCTTCGGTAAACCAACCTTTTTTAATTTCACCATCAATTATTTTCGTAGTTTGCAAATGAGCAAATTCAGGATGATTAGCAACCTCCGTAGTTTCTGATATTTCATTTTCATGACGCGCAATTAAAATACCATCTTTGGTAATAACTAAATCTGGTTCAATATAATCAGCACCTAAATCAATCGCTAATTGATATGCGGACAAAGTATGTTCGGGTCGGTATCCGCTTGCACCTCTATGAGCAAGAATAAGTGGGAGTTTAACTGATAATATATTTGCCATTTCTTTAGAGATTCTTTAGAAACTGTTAGTGAAGTAAATATAAAATAAATATAATTATTTATAACTTGTTTACAAAAAAAAATTAAGGTTTGTAATATTTTCGATTTGCTTTCAGTTTGCTATTACAAAATTATACACAATTTCTTAGTTATTAATTTGGTAAACGATGACTGATGATGTGGTTGCAGCATAGTGCAGGTAAATGAAGTACAAAAAAGAGTGAAAAAGCCTTAAGGATTTTCCTGCTATAAGTATGTTTAATTTTATTAAGTAACTTGGCACAATTAAATATAAAACCTCTCTCCAAACCTCTCCCCTACCAGGAGAGAGGCTTTGACTCCCCCTTCCCTAGCAGGGAAGGGGGTTGGGGGGTTAGGTTTATATTATATTTTTTAACGCCCACTTACTTAACATAAATTAATATAAGATATTATTGCTAAATAAACCTAGATATTACTAATTAAATAATCCAAGAAAAATTTACAAAATTTACGCTAAATTTAGTTCTATTATCTACAAAGTACCTATAGAATGATAATTAGTAAACTCTTGTACCTTTAAATTCTATAATCACGACAGACAATATGCTCCCTTTCATATTTTCTCCACCAAAAATGTGTAGATTAAATATGAAAGAGATTTTTTATAAAGTTTTTATAGAGTTTAGAAATATAAAGAAATAATAATTTACCAAAGGATAACCAATGATTAATGTACAAATAACTAATTCACTCTAATTATAAAGATATTAGCTTTCTAGTTTTGACTGATTCAGTTCAAATTTAAATATATAAATCTATGAGTACCCACACGGCTACCGCAACGGATATCGAAAGAAGCCAGGTATTTGATGAATTTAGAAAATGTATGCAAATACAATATAATGGCAAGTTAACGGTTGTCAGTCCAAAAGGACATAACTGGAGCTTCTATTATCGGTTAGGACAGATAGTTTGGGCAACGGACGGAACTCACCCCTATCGCCGTTTGCGTAGGTATGTAACTCAAAATTGTCCCCAGATTGATCCGAATAAAATACAGTTAAGTCCTCCTGAATCAATATCAATAGACTATGCGGATTATTGTTGGTTAAAAACTTTATATAAAAACCAACAAATCAAACGAGAACAGATTAACGAAATTGTAGTCCATACCATAGTAGAAATGCTATTTGATTTAGCCCAAAATGTAAATCTGTTCTCTTTGAATTGGGAACTAGACCAGAAAGTTATTTTGGAAGCGCCAATTATGTCTACTTCTGCAATTATGTCTATAGAACATATGGAAAAACGGTGGAATCATGTCTCAGAAGCTTGGTTAGCTAGTGTTTATCCTCACTTAAAACCAATATTTTACAAGTTAGATCATTCGTCGGAAATCTATCTCATTGGGCGTTTTCTGATTAAGATTTTTGATTAAAAAACTTACTTACAGCAGATTGCAAATCAATGAGGCTTCCGTGAGCGTCAGCCGATAGCTTGCGTGGCGTAGCCATACGGTACAGAATCTAAATTCAAACCTCCCTTTACAAACCCAGACTAAAAATAGTCGCGTGGAAAGCTTCAATTAACGCTTCCTTGTCCTTCGTTCATGGGGGTTTCTTCCATGAACGCGTTGGTTTTTTAACACCAACTGACTGAAACCTCTAGCAAAAATTTATCTGGATCAGGATTTCCGTGAATTGGTATCAGCGATGGGATTCTCAATAGAAATGATGTTTTGGCATCTTTATAAATATTTTTTATACAAGTTTTATCAAAACTATTATACGTATCGTTACTAAGTAAGTTTAGGTTTTAGTATTGAAGAATACATATTTTTAGTTTAATCCAGTCCTAACCTATGTACAGATATTTGATAAACCTTTGACCAATAAGGCGGAATTACCAAGTATCACACAAATCTAAATTAAATCTTATACATATGCCTTTTTGATGTTTACTATGATATTGTATAAAATATGTGACCATCAAATAGGCAGTTACTGAATTTCTTTACATCTTTCACGTAACCCTGATGTTCGGAAACCGGATAAATCTATCGATTTTGCAGTCAACCTATCAATTACAAAGATTATGAATATTTCTGAAAAGCAGGAATCGATGAAACTAATTGAACAGTTTCAAATTTGTACGCAACTTAGGTACAACGGCAGACTAGATATTAAAAATTCTCAGGGTAAAGTCTGGAGCTTATATTACCAATTTGGACAGCTAGTTTGGGCAACAGGAGGAACGCATCCTTATCGTCGTTGGATGAGAAATATAAATCAGAATTTTCCTGGTATAGATATTAATAAAGTAAAGAATGACTCAACAGTTAAATCGATAGATTTCTGGGATTATCTCCTATTGTTCGAGTTATATAAGAATAATGTCATCCAGTCTGAGCAGCTGAAAAAAATTGTGGTCAATACGATCAAAGAAATTTTGTTTGATATTTATCAACAAGGAAAATCTTCAACTTTCACATTTGAACGCAAACCAGAAATAGTCTTAGATATCACAATCCTTTCCACAAGCACCAGGATGCTACTTAAACAAACGCAAGAGGAATGGAATAACTGGATAATAGCAGGAATGTCCAGCATTTCTCCCCATTTGTCACCAGTAGTAATAAGACCTGAACATCTGCGTCAAGCAGTTAGTGCGGTGGTATACAAAAATTTTGAGAGGTTAATGAATGGTAACTACACTCTGTGTGATTTAGCTATAAAAATGAACCAGAATGTTTTAGCCCTTACTCGTTCATTGGTGCCATACATTCGCCAGGGAATTATGGAACTGAGAGAAGTCCCTGATTTACCTTTACTATTTAATAGTTTGACACACAATGATGCTGGTAAATTAAAAAGTAAGAGCAAAGTACCTCTAGTAGCTTGTGTTGATGATAGCCTCCATTTTTGCAAATTGTTAGAGCAGATTATTACCTCTAATGGTATGAGGTTTACTAGTATTCAAGATCCTGTGCAAGCTCTACCAAATCTAATTCAAAAAAAACCTGACTTAATTTTTTTGGATTTGATTATGCCAACTGTTAATGGACATGAACTCTGCGCTCAATTACGATGTAGTTCTATTTTTGCAAAGACACCAATTGTGATCTTGACAGGAAGTGATGGCGTTTTTGATCAAGCAAGGTCTAAGGTTTATGGTGCAACAGATTTTATTAATAAATCTGTGGCTTCGGATAAGGTTTTAGTGACAATAAATAAGCATTTAGGAATGACCTTACCTGCTGAGATGCCCGTGCTTGTTGGTTAAGGAATAAAGGGGAAGGGGAAATAAAAAACCTTTACCATTTCCAGGCTCACAACCTAATGCAGTATTGGTTGAGATTCTATCTAATTTTGTTTTTTGCCATTAACATAGTGGTCTGAACAACAAATTAGCTGAAGTCTCAGAATTGATGCTACTCAGCAATCAAATTTTCTTAGTATATGGTGTATCTACCTATTTTTCGCAAACATTTATTTAAATAATTCGTAATAGTGCCTCTGATTACCGTTAGAGATATGTAATAATGTATGTAATCAAATACATAAATGTAGTTAGGATGCGTATAATACCGTATTAAAACCCCATCTGAACAGTCACTAAACATTCGCACAAGCGTCTTATTCGCAGAAAAAGAGGGTAAATTTCTCCAGTACATAATTCCTAATCCTGTAAATGTGGGAAAATTGCCCATAAGGTACTGTTTATTATTTTCAATGAATAGGGATAATTATTAATGCTTTGATAGATATTTTGCTATAAGTCTTATGGTGCAAACTCAGCCTGAAGCCAAGCGTGTAGAAGAATTGCGGCGGTTATTACAACAAGCCAGCTATGCTTACTATGTTCTAGATGCACCAATAATGGAAGATACAGTTTATGACAGACTGTATCGAGAATTACAAGAATTAGAAACGAACTATCCAGAATTAATCACTCCTGATAGTCCAACTCAGCGCATAGGTGAGCGACCTGCGACTCATTTTACCTCTGTACGGCATAATATACCCCTCTATAGTTTGGAAAATGCTTTTAATATTGAGGAGTTGCAAACATGGGAACAGCGTTGGCGGCGACACTTGCCGTCTCAGTATTCTGCCGGTGAAGTTGAATATGTAGCGGAATTGAAAATTGATGGTGCTGCTTTGGCACTGACTTACCAAAATGGTATTCTGGTGAGAGGTGCGACTAGAGGGGATGGGGTGATGGGTGAAGACATTACCCAAAATGTGCGGACTATTCGCTCAATTCCCTTACGTTTGAATTTTGACGGGTTAGAAAATATTGAAAAGGTGGAAGTACGGGGAGAGGTATTTTTACCTTTGGAGGTGTTTAAACAAATTAATGAGAAAAGGCAAAAAGCAGGTGAGCAGTTATTTGCTAATCCTCGTAATGCTGTAGCTGGTACACTTAGACAATTAGATTCCCGCATTGTTGCACAGCGTCAGTTAGATTTTTTTGCTTATACGCTGCATATTACGGGGATGGATGACTCTAGTATTGCCAATACCCAATGGGAAGCTTTGGAATTGTTGCAAAGGCTGGGTTTTCGCGTTGATACGAACCATAAACTCTGTCATTCTCTCAATGAAGTGGCAGAATATTACCAATATTGGGATACTGAACGGCTAAATTCACCCTATATGACGGATGGGGTGGTGGTAAAATTAAATGCTTTTAAGCTGCAAGAACAACTGGGGTTTACACAGAAGTTTCCCCGGTGGGCGATCGCTCTTAAATATGCAGCCGAGGAAGCCCCTACCCGTGTAGAAAATATTACTGTAAATGTGGGCAGAACCGGAGCTTTAACACCGTTGGCGGAAATGCGCCCAGTACAATTAGCAGGAACTACTGTTTCTCGTGCTACTTTACATAACAGCGATCGCATTACTCAATTAGATATCCGCATCGGTGATACTGTCATTGTTCGCAAAGCTGGGGAAATTATCCCGGAAGTGGTACGAGTAATTAAAGAACTCCGTCCCGCACATACTCAACCTTTTATTATGCCTACCCATTGTCCCGTATGTGGTCAACAGGTGGTGCGGGAGTCAGGGGAAGCGGTGACAAGATGTGTAAACGCTTCCTGTGCTGCTATTCTCAAAGGAGAGATTGAACATTGGGTGAGTCGTGATGCTTTAGATATTAAAGGTATGGGTGAGAAACTGGTGCATCAACTAGTAGATAAAGAGTTGGTGCATTCTGTTGGCGATTTATACGACTTGACAGAAGACAAGTTATGTGGATTGGAAAGGATGGGTAAGAAGTCAGCACAAAAGTTAGTCAGTGCGATCGCTCAATCCAAAAATCAACCTTGGTCTAGGGTATTATATGGTTTAGGCATTCGTCACGTAGGTAGCGTCAACGCCCAATTATTAACCGAGAAATTTACCACAGTTGAACAGTTGACAGCCGCTAGACAATCAGATATTGAAGGTGTTTATGGTATCGGTGCAGAAATTGCTCAATCAGTTTCTCAATGGTTTCTCACCCCTGCCAATCAAACTTTGATTTCTCGTCTTCAAGCAATAGGTTTGCAATTAGCCAACACCGAAGCACCGAAAGCAGCAGGTGAAACAAATCCCAATTTTGCTGGTAAAACCTTTGTGGTAACAGGTACTTTACCCACCTTAAAACGGGATGAAGCAAAAGCATTAATTCAAAAAGCTGGTGGTAAAGTCACTGATTCTATTAGTAAAAAAACTGATTTTTTGGTTGTAGGTGCAGATGCAGGATCTAAATTAGAAAAAGCCCAATCTTTAGGAATTACACAGTTAAATGAAGCACAATTGTTAGAGATGTTGGAAAATTAAAAATGAAATCTGAATTTCAATACACCACACTCTCTCACCCAGAAGATATTAAACAACTAGGATCTATCCTCAACCAGTCTTTTATCACTTCACCTAGTGACGAGGAATTATACATCAATTGTATTGGCGCAGAAAACTTCCGCATTATCCATCACAATCAATATATTGCTGGTGGACTGGCAACTTTAAACATGGGACAATGGTGGGGAGGAAAGCGTGTACCGATGACAGGAATAGCCTCAGTTGGTATTGCTCCAGAATATCGTGGAGATGGTGCAGCTTTAGCTTTAATGCAACATACCATCCAAGAACTTTATGCTCAAGAAGTACCTATTTCCGTCCTCTATCCAGCTACACAAACCCTATACCGAAAAGTTGGATTTGAGCAAGGGGGTAGTTATTGCATTTGGGAAATTCTCACTGATAGTATTCAGGTGTGGGAACAACCTTTACCTGTGCAACCTGTAATGTTGACTGATCATCAAATATTTCATGATTTATATCAGCAACAAGCACAATTAATTCCCGGATATTTAGACAGAAATTCAGCACTTTGGCAACTACTCACTCAATCAAATGATCAGCAAAAAGTTTATGCTTATTTTATTGGTTCTCAACAACAACCCCAAGGCTACATCATCTTTAACCAAGAACGAACAGAAGATGGCGCAATATTAAAAGTAATAGATTGGGTAGTTCTCACAGATGCTGCTGCACAAACTTTCTGGTCTTTTTTGTTCAAGCATCGCTCCCAAATTAAAAAAGTGCAATGGAAAAGTAGTGTAATTGATTCCTTAAAATTGCTGTTACCAGAACCAATTGCCAAAATATCACTTCAGAAACTTTGGATGCTGAGGGTGATAAATTTATTTAAGGCTTTGGAAATGCGGGGTTATCCAGCGGGAATTCAAGCTGAACTGCACTTAGACATTAAAGATGATTTGCTACCTGCAAATAACGGTAAATTTATTCTGTCTGTCGTCAATGGATGTGGTAAAGTGACCAAGGGTGGAAAGGGTGAGCTACAGTTAGATATTAGAGGACTAGCACCACTGTACACAGGTTTATTTTCCCCTCATCAGTTGCAGCAATTAGGAAAACTGGATGCTACAGAATCAGCACTTTCAGCTGCTACGCAAATATTTACCAGTGTTTCCCCTGGGATGGCTAATTTCTTTTGAGACTTACCCGGAACTAAGAGTCAACAGCACGAAGTAATTATCTATTCTTGATACTTGACTTGTGTATAAACATGATTCAACCACCTATAACTACATCATGCATCAAACTTCGGGTCGCTGGCGTTTAGGACTAGGTTTATCGTTACTAACGGTGTTTTTATGGGGAATTTTACCAATAGCCTTAAAGGTAACGCTACAAGCCCTAGATGTCTACACCATCATTTGGTTTCGCTTTTTGATGTCGTTTGTATTGCTGGGAATTTATTTATTTGTACAGAAAAAATTACCAACTCTAGAACAATTACGTTCTAGTTCTGGAAAATTATTAGCAATAGCGACAATATTTTTGGGAGGAAATTATTTTCTCTTCATGCAAGGTTTAGCATTAACCACAGCTGCTAACGCAGAAGTGCTAATTCAGTTAGCTACTGTTTTATTGGGTTTTGGTGGTTTAGTTATTTTTAAAGAACGTTATACATTATGGCAATGGCTTGGTGTTAGTCTCTTAACGTTAGGTTTTCTGTTGTTTTTTAAATCTCAAATCACAAATTTAATAACAGCACAGGGACAATATCTTTTAGGAAGTGGATTAATTTTATTAGGTGCTGTTTCATGGGCTATTTATGCCTTGGCACAAAAGCAGCTATTACAATCTTTATCATCCTATCATATTATGCTGATAATTTATGGTGGATGTGCTTTATTATTTACTCCCTTTGCCAAAATAAATACAATTTTTAATCTGGATATTTTGCCTTTATCAATGCTGCTATTTTGTGGTTTAAATACTTTAATTGCCTATGGTGCTTTCGCTGAATCATTAGAACATTGGGAAGCTTCCAGAGTTAGTGCAGTCGTAACTTTAGCTCCCATTATCACTTTAATAGCCGTTTGGTTGGTTGCAGACATTTTTCCTAATCTCATTCCCCCGGAACACATTACCTTAATAGGAATTATTGGCGCTTTGTTAGTTGTTTCTGGTTCTGCGGCGATCGCTTTAGGCAAATCTGAAAAATAGAATTTACAGCAGCAGTCAGCTTTAAATTTGATTTAATTTCAGTTAAATAGTTCTTCCTTATCAAGGATAAGCATATCATCTTATGAAGTCCAAGTCAATACTATAATTTCTTAATTTTGGCAAAAAATATTAACAATTTTGTAAATTTATTTGATATTTAAAGCTACATAATAAACACTGAGGTAAAGGCTTATTTTATTGACTAAAATCTTAGCAGAATATATAGCTCCTATATAAGTCAATAGAGCCACATCGATTCAGGTGGCTATTGCTATTTCCTTCTTGAAAGTTGATTTTTTATTCCAGAGAAAAAAAGTTCAAAACTATCCAGAAGACTGAGGCAAACAAGAGTATATAAATTAATCAACAGGGTGTCTGAATAACTACCAAATTTAACGCCTCGCTAAACAACATCACTGAAACATTGGAGCGATGAATAGTTTGTTTGGTAATTGGTCTAGCAGACTGAGAAGAAATTCTCTATTGCTGGTACTGTCAATTTTGCTGCCAACATTTGGAATTAGTAATTCTGTCATGGCAGCAGAAAAAATATACGCTTCTTATTCTATACTAGAAATTCCCATTCCTGTGATTAGTTTAGAAACCTATACTAAAACAGGAAGAATTGATGATGAGTTGGCAGTTTATCAGCAATATATTTCATCTCAACAACTGCAAGAATTACGCCAAATTTTACTCAGGTCTATAAAAATTAGTCCCGCAGTTGCGTCACAATTTCTGCACACACAGCAGGGAGAATTTCTATTGCGACGTTTGGCTAAATTAATTACAACTAAATTTTCTCAAACTGAATCAGAATTTGATGATTTACGGACTGCAATAATTTCAGCATCTGGAGAACCAGAAGGCTTAACATTATTAAATTTATTACGGAAGTATCCCAGCAGTATTATTCGTCTTAACTTAGCTGATAGTCTAGAAATAGCTGGGGAACTGGAGAAATTAATTAGTGAAACCAATCAAGCGATCGCTGTAATTCAACAACAATCAAAAATAGAAGCTGCTACTATCCCCAACTCCAATTTATCCTTCCTAGCAGATTTACAAAATCAAGGTATTTTTACATCTAAAAAATCTACGCTGGAATTTTTTGATGTCGCTCGAAATCGGCATTTATTAACGGATATTTATCTTCCTAATATTCAGTCTAGCACACCAGTAATTGTCATTTCTCATGGCTTAGGTTTAGACAGCAGTAACTTTCGTTATTTAGCCAAACACTTAGCATCCCATGGGTTAGCTGTTGTCGTTCCTAATCATCCTCATGGATCTCTAATTAATAGTAATAATAAAAAATTAGAAGAAGCAAATGAATTTATCAATAGACCTTTAGATATAAAATATATATTAGATCAACTAGAAAAAGCTAACAGGTCTGATCCAGAATTTAAAGGTAGATTAAATCTACAACGAGTGGGAGTAGTTGGCCAGTCTTTTGGTGGTTATACTGCGTTAGCTTTAGCAGGGGCAAAAATTAATTTTGAACAGCTACAAAAAGACTGTAAAACAGATGCGCTACGAAATACCTGGAATATGTCTTTATTCCTGCAATGTCGCGCTTTAGAATTGACAACTAAATCTCAACAACAAAATAATTTTAATTTGCGGGATGAGAGAGTAAAAGCAGCGATCGCTGTTAATCCTATCACCAGTTCTATATTCGGTAAAGTTGGTTTAAATCAAATTCAAACTCCGGTCATGTTTATCGGTAGCAGTGAAGATACAGTCGCACCAGCTTTATATGAACAAATCTTACCTTTTTCTTGGTTAACTAATCCCCACAAATATCTTGTTATGCTTGTTGGTGGAACTCATTTTTCTAGCATTGGTAATAGTAACCCCGGAAGTCAACAAGTAGCATTACCCGCAGACATGGTTGGTGATGCTTCCCAAGCGCGTGCTTACATCAATTCTTTAAGTTTGCCTTTTTTCCAAACTTATGTATCTCAAAAGCCCCAATATCTTCCCTACCTGAACGCTGGTTACGCTCAAACTATTTCTACTCAGTCTTTGGGTTTGAGTCTCGTTCAATCTCTCAACAGTCCACAGTTAGCACCAGTATTAGGTAATAATCATCAAGAAGCTATCCCCGGAAAAAAAAACTCTCTTTAACTATAGTCAGATGGGGATTTTGGATATTAGATATTGCTGTTACCTTGCTTCATCACATGATTTTTGGGTGATGTTTTTTTTGCAATATTTTGTATCAGTTAGGACTTACGCAAGTGTCACATCAAATATCTCTTTTCGGGTGCGTCAGTCCTGAACAGTGTTAGAGGGTGTTTGAAAAGTCTAAATTCATACTACCGTGAGCGATTAGAAATCGCGCCTACACCGACAAAACCCACCTGCGTGGGTTCAAAACCTTTATTTTTCATTAGTCCACGGAGGTGGACTTAGTTTGTGTAGTAGTGTTCGCGCCAGCGTGGCGTTCGCGGTAGCGTGCCGGAGGCATCAGCCATATTATATTCGCCAAAAACTTTTCAAACATCCTCTTAAATTAACGTGGAATATAATTAATTACCAATTCTGAATTATAAATTATTGGTCACGACATAGAATATAATTAATTACGAATTACGAATTACGAATTACAAATTACAAATTATTCTGTGCAGGGTTTTCTCAACTTAAACAAACCTTATGACTGGACTTCCCATGACTGCGTAGCAAGGGTACGGAAACTGCTGCGTTTAAAACGGGTAGGACACGCAGGAACCTTAGACCCAGCAGCTACAGGCGTGTTACCCATCGCCTTGGGTAAAGCTACCAGATTATTACAATATTTACCAGGTGAAAAAGCTTACAAAGCTACTGTTCGCCTTGGCATACGTACAACTACTGATGATTTACAAGGCGAAGTTATCACCTCTCAGCCTTGTCCGGGCTTAAATTTAACGGACATAAAAACAGAACTTTCCCGATTTATCGGCAAAATTGAGCAAATTCCCCCCAGTTATAGCGCCATTCAAGTGGAGGGAAAACGCCTATATGATTTGGCACGTCAAGGAGAAATTATACAAGCACCAGTGCGGACAGTAGAAGTTTTGAATATACAAGTTTTAGACTGGCGTGATAGTGATTTCCCGGAATTAGATTTAGCGATCGCTTGTGGTGCAGGAACATATATTCGAGCGATCGCCCGTGATTTAGGAATTATATTCAACACAGGTGGAACCCTCGCCGCTTTAACAAGAACTGAAAGCAGCGGGTTTCACTTACAAGATAGCCTCACATTAACAGAATTAGAAACCCAACTTCAAAGCGGGACATTTCAACCCATCTCCCCAGATACAGCCTTACAAAAATTACCATCTGTAAATTTACCAGGAACATTTGCCAAAAAATGGTGTCAAGGACAGCAAGTTCCTGTAAATTTTGATGTGTTAGGAATAGTGCGAGTCTATGAACAAGAAACCCGCTTTTTGGGGATTGGACAAATACAAGAACATCTATTGATTCCCCAAATGGTTTTTGAACCGATTTCCTAATGTTAACCACAAAATCCCCGAATTCTTCAAGAATTCGGGGATGTGAGACCAAAAAAATGGTTGTTAAAATGATTTCTTCGCTGAACGCAAAATATTCTCTATCCTTGGGTATAAATTTTGTATAAATACGGAATTTATCTTTCTAAATGTGGATTTGAATAAAGTATCAAGGGCAATCTCACTATGATGAATTTGCAAAAATATATTAATTCTCTCTTCAAAATTGCGATCGCACTTTCTCCATCCCTGATCATTATATCTACCTTTTCTTTACCCTCACTAGCACAACCTACCCCAACCCCAGGGCTTAGATTTCCTGAAGCACCTAACCGAGACAGCCCAGAAAGAACAGGTGCAGGAGGAAGACGGATTCAATTCCCATCGGGACAAGACCGAGGTAAACCTCAAAGAACAGGTGCAGGAGGAAGAAGGGGAAGGCAAAACTCTTGTATTATTACCGATAATGGCCAACCATCACTAACAGCCTTAATGCCGACAAGCGATAATCAGGGACAAACAGTGGTTGAAAATCCGAAATTGTATGTGTATGTTCCCAAAACTACGACACAAACTGGAGAATTTGTAGTCATAGATGATGAGGGAAATGAAGTTTACGAAACTAATTTTACACCACCTACTCAACCGGGAATAGTTCAACTGAGCATCCCAACCAGTGCTTCCTTAAAAACAGGCAAAAAATATTTCTGGTACTTCACTTTAATTTGTAATTCTGAAGATAGAAGTCAGGATGAATATGTATCTGGTTCATTGGAACGTACTACACTAGGTTCACTATTAAATAGCTCCCTTCAGCAAGCAACACCTCTCAAGAAAGCTGAAATTTATGCAAAGAATAAGATTTGGTATGAAACTATCAGTAATGTTGCTTCCTTGCGTACTGAAGATCCAGAGGTATGGACAGACTTGTTAAAATCAGTTGGTCTAGAAGATTTTGCCCAAGCACCTTTCGTTGACTTTGGTAAACCAAAACCTTAATTTGGTCAACTCTATTCCCAAGTTCCTACATCCCGCAATACATGGGGTATTTCTCCCTGTGATAAGGGAAACTCTAATATAGTTTCCCTATAACCCAAATATCCCGATTCAGTAAAAGACATCAACATCCGCGCTAGTGCTAACCACACCTCAGACTCATATTCCCAATCACCAGCACGTCTAGCACGACCAGCTATAGAACGTAACGCCCAAAAATACGAATTTCTTACCACTGACCCACCTTTTTTAAATTCAGGTACATCCTCGTGATGAAGAAATAAAACATTATTGTCAATTCTCGCTCTCATAGCAATTTTATATTTTAGGTAATGATATAGGAATCCGGTTTGATTCCTGAATTTACTCGTAGAGGTAGGGAACAGGGAACAGGCAACAGGGAACAGAAAAGAAGGAATACAAGGTGTACTGAGTTTGTATGGCTACGCCACGCAAGCTATCAAAAATCAAATAGGAGTCCTATAAGTAAGTGGGCGTTAAAAAATATAATATAAACCTAACCCCCCAGCCCCCTTCCCTACTAGGGAAGGGGGAGTCAAAGCCTCTCCCCTGGTAGGGGAGAGGTTTGGAGAGAGGTTTTATATTTAATTGTGCCAAGTTACTTAGTAATCAGGACTTACGCAAAACAGAACCGAAGTAGGGGTAATACCGCAACGGGCAAGCAAGCTACATGAATTACCCCTACGCAAGAATCAAGTTTTGAGTTCAATCTTGCGTAAGTCCTAGTAATATTAAACAATAAGATATCCAAATATTTTTATAAAAAAGTAGGTTCGGTTGAGTTAGGAAACCCAACATCATTATTAAAGTTTTTGTTGGGTTGCGCTGTCGCTTGAACCAACCTACATAAATGGAGAAATTATATATTCGTAGTTAAACCCAGCCGAAAAGTAAACCCAGGACTATAAATCCGATTAACTCGTTCATATTGTTCACCCAGTAAATTTTCTAAGTAAACAGTCAGTCCTAAATTTTTACTTACAGGAATTCGACCACTCAAATCTAAATTCACAAAAGATGGCGAGAAATCTGTACTTTTATCACCACCAGCAGTATTGGCAAAAACAGAGCGACGAGTACCACTATTATAAGTCAGATACAAATTAGCTTGCCATCCATCCTTTTGATAACCAATTCCACTTTGCAACAAAGAGAAAGGAATTAAACCTAATTGTAACCCTTTATCTGTTCCCGTTTTGATTTGGGCATCTGTATAAGTATAGTTAACAAAAGTAGACCAATCACGAGCTATTTTTAATTGCAAAGCAGCTTCTAAACCATTGGTATCTACTAAGCCGATATTTTCCCATCTCCCACTAATAACTCCTAACCGATTATCTAAACTGCTGCCAAAATAAGTAAACTGTGCCAGCAATTTACTAGATAAATTAATATCCACTCCCGCAGTCCAAGTTGAACCAGTTTCTGGTTTTAAATCCGGGTTGGGATTCCAATTATGAACCGTATCAAAAACATATAATTGATCTAAACCTGGATTGCGTTGCGCTCCAGCCCAACTTCCGCGAATTGCAACTACAGGATTAAGGGCATAACGTAAGCCAACACTAGGATTAAAATAACTACCAAACTGGCTATCAAAGCTTTGTCTTAACCCTAAATCAACTAGCAAAGCATCACTAATATTCCATGTATTAACAGCAAATAAAGCCGTATTTAAAACATTTCTATCTTCCTTTTCATTTTTATCAGCAAGAGTCGGGTTTGTACTTAAAACATCCCCCTTTAAGTTAGTATTCTGTAAATCAATACCCCAACGCAATTGATTATTTTGACTCAGTTTCCACTCGTGATCAACCCTGGCCGATATCTGTTTAGTATCTAAAACTCCAGTTCGGTAAAATCCCAGTCCTGTTGGTCCATAAGTGCTAAAGTAATTTTGGTTATAACCGATGGTAGTTGTCAGATTTGAGTCGTTATCCTTACCCAGTCGAGTTTTCCAAGATAAGCCAATATTCAACCCATCATGGTCTAATCTATCTCTTTGCAAAGGAAACCCAAAATAAATTAAACCCCGACGACTGCTAAGTGTAGTAACATCTAAATTCAAAGAATTTTTAGCATCTAAATCTAAACCAATACTACCAAAATAGGTACTCTTTGCAGTATCAGCATTGAATAAAAAACCTTCGTTATCACGATTTGCAGCACCAACAGGAACACGGTAACGGTTATCTATAAAATATCTTTCAAAGCTAAAGTTATATTTTACTTTATTAGCTGAACCAGCATAAGTTATCTGTTGATTATTTAAACTCAATGAGCCAAATTCTATACTACCAGTTAATTTTGGCTGACTATAACCTTCTTTGGTAATTATATTAACAATTCCTCCAAAAGCTGAGGAACCATATAACGAGGAAGCAGCACCGCTATATAATTCAACTCTTTCAATTGACTCTACAGGAATGCTATTTAAATCTGTGCTACCGTGATAATTGTTGATATTTGTGTTTATAGGTCTACCGTTAATCAAGAAAACAGATTGATTAATAGATGCACCACGATAGTATGTACCTGTGTGAATATCTGCACCATGTCCGACATCATTGATAGCAAAACCAGGCATTCTTTTTAAAACATCAGCGACGCTAGTAGCACCTTGTTTTTGAATTTCTTCTTTTTCAATTACATAAATTGGTGTAGATTCGGGTAAAGCGTCTTTTTCTCCAATTGCTTCTATGGAAATATCTGCATCATTTGTAGGAGTTAAATCTTCTTCTGGCTCAATTTCTGGCTCAACTTCATTTGCTGCGGGTTGTTGAGTTAATAATTTTGCATTTGTGGCGGGTATTTGGATTTCATTTAAACTAGGAATATGTGAATTTATGACGTTATCTTTAGTTTCATTATCATCAGCTACAGCAGGAAAAGCTACCAGTAAACTTAGTAAAGAAACTGGTAAAAAAAAACTCTTATTCATATTTCTGATCTCACACCTGGTAAAAACAAATGCAAGTATTGTCTCTATTAATAAAAAACTTGTCAAAAGACAAGCTGTCATATTTCAGATTCCCGACTTCTTCAAGAAGTTGGGGATGTTTAAGAAGTTGGGATATTGTTCTTTAATGGTTCTTCGGTACTTGTTATGCTAAATTACCAATCGTGTATAAAGGGAACAGGGGGAAGAGACAATATTTTTCCATAATGTTAAAAATTATGGTTTAGTTCCTATACATACTAAGCTTCCTGAGATTTTTTTGTCTAGATTTTGCATATTAGGTACGGAAGAACCTCTTTAATTACTATTTTCTGAATTCTTATTTGACTCAGGAGGGGTTGTAGAAGAAGGTGCAGCTACTTCCTCAGTTCTACTTTCATCAGCCTGATTATTTGTATCCGATTTGACTGGTTGACTGGGGGGAGTTGGGGTAGAAGCATCTTTTTCAGGTTTTTTCTGTGCTGCTTCTCTCTGTGTTTCTCTTCGTCGTTCTTGAAGTTTGCGGTGACGCTGTGATCCTTGAATAGCAAAATTAACTGAAGCTCGCACTCCTTGTCTACCAGCATCTGTAGGTTTTAATTTCCATTCTTGTGCTGCTTGTTGAGCAGCTTCATCTAGTTCGCTATCACCACTGGAACGAATTAACCGCACAAGAGTAACATTACCATGAGCATCTGTATCAATAGCAACTTCTGCTTTACCTTCTATACCCCGCCGTCTCGCTCTATCTGGATATTTGATATCACATCTAATACAATCTGCTCGATTTAATTTTGAACCATTTTCTTGAGGAGGTTTTGGTGCTGTCGCTACTGGTGTATCCTCTTTTTTTGGTTTGTTCTCAACTTCATTACCGCCACTATTTCCAGTCCCATTTCCCTGACCGTTACCCACGCCATTTCCAGTCCCATTTCCGTCGCCATTTTTAGTACCTTTACTGAAGCCATTTCTTAAACGATTACCTAAATTACTAGAAGTATTTCCACTAAGTGGACTTCTGGAAGTATTGTTAGAAGTTACACTGACTGGAGTTGTTGACTTTGGCGCTTCAACATTATTTGAAAGTTTTGTGTTCGGTATGACAGTTTGATCCGGTGTGGGTTGAGTAGTTGCTGGTGTCTCTAATTTTTCAGTTAATTTTTCTATGGGGGTAGTTTTTCTGATCGGTTGTGTTGTTGTCGGTTCAGGAGTAATTTTTTCTATGGGGGTAGTTTTTTCTGTAGGTGGTGTTATCGCAGGTTCAGGAATAGTTCGCGTCTGGGGTTGTTTGACTATAGGTGTAAGAGAAGGGTTAGTCACCCTGATGGCGGTTGCTGCTGAAATAGAACTTTTAGGGTTATTATTACTACCACCGAGACTACCACCACCACCAGAATTTATCTTTAGTTGGGATTTTTGAATTTCTTGTGGTTTGGTTACTTTTTGGGGTACTGTTTCAATAATTGTGATTTCAATTGGTTGATCTTTGGTTTCAGGAACTCTTTGTAGAAATTTACTAATACCTAAGGCTAGGATACCAATATGTAATCCTAATGAACAAATGAGACTGTAGAGGAGAAAAGATTTCAGTGCTTTTAGCTCTTTTTCTCGCTGTTCTACAGCGACGCTGGAAAACCCCATATTCGATTATTACTTGTGATAATTAGTTACTTAAATAGAATACAGCAAAATTGACTATTTTAAGCTAATTAATAAAATTAATAATTAGTAATTATTGCATCTGTCAAATGTGAGCTTTAAGTAATTCTTACGAAGTATGATATTTGTTGTTGAACAGTTTTAATTAAGTCTAAATTTTTCTTATAAACAAGAGGTTGTTCTTGTTTTGCAGAGTATTCCGATGCTGTTTGTAAATCAGCGATCGCTCTTTGATAATTTCAGCCATGAACAATTAGCGGGGCTTTTATTCCCGCTAATTATTAAGTGATTAACTTAGATATTGGGTTAATTCCAGCCAGCTTCAGCTTGTTCCAGTACGTAAGCAGCTACATCTTCAATTTGGGCTGCTTTTAAACGATCCTTGAAGGCAGGCATAGCACCTTTACCATTTGTAACTTGAGCAATGATACCTTCTGTTGAGTACAGACCGTACTTTTCCAAAGCTTCTTTTTTCAGGCTTTTAGCAGCATTGACTAAATTTTTACCACCTGCATGACAAGAAGCACAATTAGCACTAAATAGTTTAGCGCCACTAGCCGCATCTGCTGCTAAAGCTGGACTACTGAAGGCAAAGGTGAAGATGGTGATGCCTAGCAGTAATACAGAAATAATCTTTTTCATCTCGTGTTCTCTCTACAACAATTGCTGATTAGGTGCAATCTCTTCTATAATTCTCTTTTGATTAAGTTGCATAAGTCAAACGACAGGCTGTAAAACTTGGGCTTGATAATTGAGGATTTTAGATTGATTGATGGTGAGCTTAAGGGTTTGGGATAAATGTAAATTTATATAACCTAAAATTTAGGACTGGCAAGAATAAATTAAACATTAAGGATGAAAGGAAAGTTTTAAGTAGGATATAGATCCCCGATTTCTCAAAGAAGTCGGGGATCTGGGTATTGGGTTTTTTAAAGTAAGGATTGAGAATACAAAAGAGCCTCCAGCACGCTACCGAGAACGCCGTCCCCGTTCCTCTACTTACATATTTGGGATGCTCGCTCTTAAAAAAATGTAGAGAAGTTCCATGGAACCTCTCTACAAGTGAATTCTTCGCATTTTTATTTATTTGCCAGCTGAGTTATTGCTGCTTCGCTCACGCGACAAATTCGCCAATCTTCTAAAATATCTGCTCCCATACTGCGGTAAAATTCCTGTGCCGACACATTCCAATCTAAAACACTCCACTCTAAGCGGCCACAATTGCGCTCTAGAGCTATTTTTGCTAATTTAGTCAGCAGTGCTTTACCAATACCTTGGCGGCGAAATTCAGGGAGAACAAATAAATCTTCGAGATAAATTCCTGGCTTGGTAAGAAAGGTAGAATAATTGTGAAAAAATAATGCAAATCCCACCGCCTTACCTGCAACTTCAGCTAAAATTGCCTCTATATATTTTGGTTCACCAAATAGATGCTCTTTTAATGCTTGAGCGTTACCAGTAACAGCATCAGATAATTTTTCGTATTCTGCCAATCCCTGAATCAATTCAAACAGTACAGCACTATCACTAGCTTGGGCGAACCGGATAATTAAGTCACTATGGTAAGTCATTAGTATTGAGCGTATAGTTCAAAGTCCATACATAGCTTATAGCTAAGTGTGTAAATTTTCTTAACTAATGACTAATGACTAATGACCAATGACTTAGATTAACCAACCCTTTAAGCGTTTAGCTATATGGGGACGGCGTAATTTCCGCATAGCTTTACTTTGAATTTGGCGTACTCGTTCACGGGAAAGATTGAACATATTACCAACTTCTTCCAAGGTGCAGGGTTCGCTGGTTGTCAGTCCATAGCGTAAAGAAATTACGTCTTTTTCCCTGGGGGTGAGTACGTCTCCTAAGACTTCCCAAATCTCCTGACGCATCATGTTTTCATTCATTTTTGCTTCTGGAGATTGGTTATCTTCGTCTTCCAGCAAATCCATTAATTCTGTGTCTTCTTCTTTACCGACACGGTGGTTAAGGGAAAGTGCTTGACGACGCAGTTGCTGAAGTTGACGCAGTTGTTGGACGCTAATTTCCAAACATTCTGCCATTTCGGCTTCCGTGGGGTTGCGAGCTAGTTTTTGCTTAAGTTCTCTTTGGGCTTTTTTAAGTTTGTTGAGTTTTTCAACAATATGGATTGGTAGACGGATAGTGCGAGCATCATTAGCGATCGCTCGTGTAATTGCCTGTCTAATCCACCAATAAGCGTAAGTCGAAAACTTATAGCCCTTATCAGGATCAAACTTCTCTGTAGCGCGATTTAAACCCATGGCCCCTTCCTGAATCAAATCCAGAAAAGGAACACCCCGGTTGAGATATCGTTTAGCAATAGAAACTACCAACCGTAAATTCGAGCGAATCATTTTCCGCTTCGCTACCCGTCCTTGATACAACCGACTTTCCAGTTGTTTTTCTGTCATGTCAAACTTAGCAGCGACCTCGCTTTTGCTGGGGTTTTGTCCCAGTTCTGCTTCTAAAGCAGCTTGTAAGTCTTTTACTTCTTCTACAAACCTAACCCGTCGCGCTAACTCTACTTCTTCGTCCGGCTTAAGGAGGGGATAACGCGCCATTTCTTTAAAAAACGCGCCCACAGCATCGTCATGTTCGGTCTTATTATATCCCGACGGACGAGCGGCTGCCATTTCATCCCCATCCCGTTCATCTGACTCCAAATTTTCGACAATTGAAGAGTCTTCAAATACTACTGCATCTAAACTATCAAGTGATGGTTCTTCATGATCAGCAGCGTTATCCAGTATTTCCATTGTTCCCAATTCAGCAAGATTCATAGTTTCCTTTCGGGATAGTTGCTTTGTTTGGTACATAATTTAGTGACAGCTGCTCGTTTGAGAATAGTTAGTTTTTACTAGGGGCATATTCACCCATATACTCAGTCAAATACAATCTTCTTGAAAATTCCTGAGTCGGAATGAAAATCTGTATCTGCCTGTCATGTTTTGGTCACATTTAGATACAACTTATCTTGTCTTTGCACCCAAAATACCATCTTTTCCCACTACCAGCAGACATATTCCTAATTTTTTTCTTAATCACCAAATATGTCAAACCCCCCTCAAACATTCTCAACCTTAACAAATATAAAAATTCCATCTAAAGACCCTATACATTAAATTTTCATGTATTTTCATGAAGTTTTGTCTGATTTGGAGTAAGAAAGTTAAAGCTTCCCAAGTTAAAGCTTCCCAAATGATCCAAATTACAAAAATGGTAGCTTAAAATCCGGACAATCTTGATTGTATAAGAGCATCTCACATACAAAATATCTTGAATATCTATCGATAGGTGGAAAAACCCTACTACCTATTTAGTAGATAAAAAAAATGATTGATTAACATCTAATACCAATTTAATATGAAGCTGCATATAATAGAGAAAACAAACTTGATAAATCAAAATAACCATGAGCCGTACTTTTAAAATTGAAATAGCAGAGAGTGAA